>DATHMF010000008.1 GCA_035487355.1 Terriglobales bacterium
ACATGCGCTACGCGATGGCGTGGCCTTCAATATCGGCGGCGGATTTCACCACGCCTTCCCCGATCATGGCGAGGGGTTCTGCATGATCCATGATGTCGCGGTGGCGATCCGGCGCATGCAGAAAGACAGCAAGGTTCATCACGTCATGACGGTGGATTGTGACGTCCATCACGGCAATGGCACGGCGGCAATCTTTAACTCTTGGCTTAGCGGTGGAAGCTCGCGCGCCGGTATGGGAAGCCTGCCATCGTCGTTTGCTGCACACACAGAAGTCCTGGTGCAAGGGAAGGGAGGTTCGTTAAAATCCAGCGCGGTCAAATCCGAATCGGATACCGGCAGCGATGTCTTTACCATCTCCCTGCATCAGCAGAACAATTATCCGGCGATCAAGCCGCCATCTTCGATTGACGTAAACCTGCCCGACGGCACTGGAGACGATGACTACCTGCACTGGCTGGATAACGCGCTCAGCTCAGGCCTGCGACAGTTCACGCCCGAGCTGATCTGCTACGTCGCCGGCGCCGACCCTTACCGGGAGGACCAACTCGGCGGACTCGCCCTGACCATCGAAGGCCTAAAAAAGCGCGATGAGCTCGTCTTTCGTGTGGCCCGGGCAAGGCGTATCCCGGTGATGGTGACCTATGCCGGCGGGTATGCGCGCCGGGTGGAGGATACCGTCACCATTCACTGCAATACCGTCGTGGCAGCCAAAGAGATCTTTGCCGAGAAGATCTAACCGCAGAGGGCGCTGAGGAGCGCGGAGGGGAAACCCGTGCCGGGCCGGGGGTGGGGTACTTGCTAGGTAGTGGTGAGGCCCTAAAAACAACGCTGATTGCCGCTTATCCAGCGGGGAAAGTTGAGGTCGGGTGGAGGACTAGCTGAGCAGGTGGATGGAGCGTGGGTGGGCATCAAAAAAACTTACCCGAGGCTAACCGCAGAAGACGCTGAGGATCGCAGAGGTGAGCGCGGCCAGTAGGTGGGGGGGTGGGGTACTACTTGAAGTAGTCTGTTTAGGGGTAAGTCATTGAAATTAAATAACATACAGCCCATTAACAAGTAGTACTCAGTACTCAGTCCGCAGTACTCAGACAACGAATTTTCAAAGACCCAAAAGGGCTATAAAAGCCCAGGCATTCTTGAATGCCTAAACGGAAACACACGTGTGGCACAATGATGGCATACAGTTGCTGAAGAATGAACGGTTTGATATCAGAGTGATATCACTGTTTGGCTAAAACAAAAGCTTGCCGCGGATTTCGCGGACTGCGCAGATTTTTGAAAGCAGCCTCTGGTGACGGTGGGCTACACTAACCTGTAAGAAGATAATCAATCACGGGCCTCTTTCAGCGGCTTTTCGCAGTCAATGAACAAGCGAAGTTTGTAAATTTAATGTAATTTCTTGCCGCAATTTTTCTGTTGAACTTTCTGGCTCACGGATGCATCGAAATCATCTTGAGCTTGCTAGAATAGCAAGGGTTTTGAGGCATCTAAATAAATATGCCGGTGCTCACTTTTGCTCAGGTGGCAAGGCAACGCTCATGATAAGGAACATAAACGGGAACATGGATCTTGGCTATGAACGCGGTTTTCAGTTCTCAGTCAAAACCCAGGTCCCTCGACTCCGCCGCGAAGCGCGGCTGCGCTCGGGATGACAAAAGTTGGAACTAGTAGAAATTGGACCAGCAGAAATTAAGGATGCGAACAGAGCCAAACAAACTCTAACTGCCAAACAAACCCTAACTAAATATGTTTTATCTAACTAAGTATGTTTGAGAATCTCTCCGAAAAACTTCAGCGCGCATTCAAGAACCTTCGCGGACAGGGCAAGCTCACCGAAGAAAACATGGGTGAAGCCCTGCGCGAGATCCGGCTGGCGCTGCTCGAAGCCGACGTCAACGTCAATGTCGTCAAGAAATTTATTGACGAGGTGAAAGCCAAGGCCACCGGCGCCGAGGTCATGACCGCGCTCTCGCCCGCCGAGCAGGTGGTGAAGCTGGTGCGCGACGAGATGGTCGAGCTTCTGGGCAAAGATACGGCCAAGCTTAAGTTTGCCTCGCAGCCACCCACGGTGGTGTTGATGGCAGGTTTGCAGGGTTCCGGTAAGACCACCACCACGGGCAAGCTGGCGGCGTGGTTCAAGAAGGGCGGGCACCGGCCTATGCTGGTCAGCGTGGACGTTTATCGTCCGGCGGCGCGCCAGCAGTTGAAGATCGTTGCGGACGCCATTCCCGCGCACATCTACGAAGGCAAGATTGAGGGCGAAGGCAATACGGCCATGGTCGAACGCCTGGCCAAAGAGGCTCGCCGCGAAGCGATCAATAACGGCTGCGACGTGCTCATTGTGGATACCGCCGGGCGCCTGCATATTGACGATCAACTGATGGACGAAATGCAGTCGCTCAAGAAGCTGCTGAATCCATCGGAGATCCTGTTCGTGGCCGACGCCATGACCGGTCAGGATGCGGTCAAATCGGCCGATGAATTCCATAAGAAGCTCACGCTGACGGGCGTGGTGCTGACCAAGATGGATGGCGACGCCCGCGGGGGCGCGGCACTTTCGATCCGCAACGTCACCGGGCAGCCCATCAAGTTCCTGGGCATTGGCGAAAAATACGATGCGCTTGAACCTTTTCATCCCGACCGCATCGTGGGCCGCATTCTGGGCATGGGCGACATTCTTTCGCTCATCGAGCGCGCGGAAGAGACCATGGACCGGAAGAAATCCGAGGAGTTCGCCAAGAAGGCCCTCACCGGCGACGGATTTTCTCTGGAGGACTTCCGCGACCAGTTGCGCCAGGTGAAAAAGATGGGCTCGCTGCAAAGCATTGTGAAGATGCTGCCCAACGTGGGGCCGTTCCAGGGCCTGCAAAAAGCATCTGACAATATTGACGAGAAGCAACTGGTGCGCACGGAGGCGATCATCAATTCGATGACCGCGCACGAGCGCGATCACCATGAGGTCATCAATGGCAGCCGGCGCAAACGGATCGCCCGCGGCTCTGGAACTTCGGTGCAAGAGGTCAACCAGCTTTTACGGCAATACGCGCAGATGCGCAAGATGTTCAAGAGCATGAGCAAATCAGGCTTCATGCAAAAACGTTTGGCAGGAATCAAACTGCCAGGGATGTAATATTTGCGGATTTTGAGTATTATTCCGTGCGCCAGTGTGACCGTCAGGAGGGCTTTGTTGCCAAATCAAAGTCGTTCAAAGATATATCGGCTGCTTTTGTGCAGTGTCTGCAGTGTGTTGTTGTTTGCCGCTTGTGCCTATGCAAGCGAATTGCTGCCGCCTGCACCGTCACTCGATCACGGATACCAATTGGCCTATAACCTCGACTTTACTTCTGCGCAGCAGGAATTCACTGCCTGGCAAAAAGTCCATCCACAAGATCCGCTTGGTCCGGTTTCGGAAGCTGCCGGCCTATTGTTTTCCGAATTCAGCCGGCTGGGCATCCTGGAGTCACAGCTCTTCACCAAGGATTCCAGCTTTGAAAAGCGCAAGAAGCTGACACCTGATCCCGCGCTCCGGGCACGTTTCCAGGCTGCCTTGCTCCGCGCCGATGCTCTAGCCCAGGCGCAGCTTACGAAAGACCCCAACAACACCGATGCACTCTTCGCGCAGGCGCTCAGCAACGGCTTGCGCGCCGACTATACTGCCCTCATTGAGAAGCGCAATGTGGCTTCGCTGGGATATACCAAGGACGCCAGCGCGGCCGCCAAAAAATTGCTGAAGATTGATCCGGAATATTACGACGCGTATCTGGCCACAGGACTCAACGACTACATTGTCGGCAGCCTTTCCGCGCCGGTGCGCTGGTTCATGCGCATGGGGGGATACGAAGGCGATAAGAAGGCGGGCATCAACGAGTTGAGACTCGCCGCCGAGCATGGCCGCTTCTTCGCACCCTTTGCCCGAATGCTTTTGGCGGTGACCTATTTGCGCGACAAAGACCCGCGTCATGCGCGCGAGTTGCTGTCAGGGTTGCGTGACCAGTTTCCGGCCAATCCGTTGTTTGCCCGCGAGATCGCCCGCCTGGACCATAGCCACACGGGCGGCGGGGAATAAGGCAGCTTCCTACAAAACCCTTACCGCGGATTTCACGGATCAACGCGGATTTTAATCGTTATTCACCACAGATCACATGCGCCTTGGTAGAGGCAAACAGAAAATCAGTTAGCCTGCGAGAACTGTGAGAATTTCTTCCGGCTCCATGCGGCGGGTGTAATCGGCGTGCGCTTCAGCAAACTGGACCTTTCCATCAGGCTCGATGACAAACGTAGCAGGCAGCGGCAGCTCCCAGCTTTCGTCTCCGTTGCAATGCGGCAGATTTACGAAGGTGCGTTTGTATTGCTGTTTTAAATAATCAGGGATGGCATAGACCAATCCGAATTTTCTTGCCACCTGATTGCCGGCATCGCTGAGCAGAGGAAATTTCAGGTGATGCTGTTCGGCAGCAAAGCTGGTCTGCCGCTGGGTTTGCGGCGATACGGCGATGAGAGAAGCTCCTTTGGCCTGAATCTGCGCCCAGACTTGTTGCAGCGCCTCGAGCTGCGCCACACAGTACGGACACCAGCGCCCACGATAAAAGCTGATGACCAAACGGCCGCGGGCGCGAAGCTCCGAAGAGCGTACGAGCTTGCCATTCGCATCCGGCAACTCAAAGTCGGGAGCGGTAGCACCTGCGGGCAGTATCCGTTTCGCAAGGCCTGATTCCTGCAGCTCTGCAATGGCGCGGTCGGTGACGGCCAGATGCTCGGGGCGCAGCAGTTCACGAGTGCGGCTTCGGATTTCATCGAGTTGCGCTTGCAGGGACATGGGTTCATGCTAGCATTGCTTCTTATAAAAACGTTCACCCAGCGCCCAGTTAGCGGCATCTAAAGATTGAGTAATAGGGTAATTGTAAAATCGGGTAATTGAAGGTGCTGCTATGCTTCGAGAGTTATCTGCAGAACAACCAACACTGAAGGCTGCGCAAGAAGAACCTGAGCGGTTACCCTTAGCCAATCGAGAAGCCCACGAGCGTGCGCTCGATGAGACCCTGGCAGAAACCTTTCCGGCCAGCGATCCGCTTTCTTCGATTCCTGACCCGGCCAGCGATGATCCTCTGGCTGCATAGGTCAAAATCCCCAACAATATTGCCAAACCTGCTGGTTTTACGTGATAATACTTGTTTGTCTATTGCCCGATGACCCCACGGTAGGATCGTGTTATAGCGACCAGGCCGGGGAGGCGCGTTAGACGCTGCCGAGCAGTTTTTCCTAGTCATTAGAAAGGACAAGTTTTACAGTGTTAATGATTCGTTTAGCGCGCATTGGTGCGCGTAAGAAGCCGTATTACCGCGTGGTCGTGATCGAAAAAGACCGCGCCCGCAACGGACGGTCGGTAGAGGTTGTGGGAACCTACAATCCGCGTACGACTCCGGCCACCATTAATCTCAAACGGGACCGTATTGACCATTGGGTCTCCAAGGGCGCACAGTTGTCGGAGACCGTCAGCAAGCTTATCTCCAAGCAGGCGCAACCGGCTCCTGCGGCTTAGGTTCGTGGCTGGTGTGGCATTGACTTTATGGAGTTCCCTCGGCTCTAGAAAAAATCAGGAGTGCCGTCACCTATGACAGGCGAACCCGGTGGGGACATGAGAGCGCTCGTGGAACAGATGGCGAAGGCGCTCGTGGATGAACCAGATCAAGTTTCCGTCAATCTTGTCGAGGGAGATGGGGAAAGCGCCGTGCTTGAGTTGCGCGTTGCCCCCGGCGACCTGGGCAAAGTCATTGGCAAGCAGGGCCGCACAGCACGCTCGATGCGAACCATTCTGGGCGCAGCCGGCATGAAGCTGCAAAAGCGGTTCACGCTGGAAATTCTGGAGTAGCGCGTATCAGCGAAGGGTTTGTCACCATTGCGCGCGTCCTCAAACCCCAGGGGCGGCGCGGCGAAGTTGCAGCCGAACTTCACACCGATTTTCCCGAGCGGTTTGCCGAAGAACAGCGAGTGTTTCTGCTGGGAGCGGACGGAGAGCGGCGCGAGCTGGAGTTGGAAGAACACTGGCTGCACAAAGGCCGCGTGATTCTTAAGTTCCGCGGCGTAGATTCCATCAGCGAAGCCGAGTTGCTGGCAGATGCCCAGGTGCAGATTCAGGCCAGCGAGCGCCACACGCTGGAACCGGGCGCGGAGTATATCAGCGACCTGGTGGGTTGCTGCGTAGTGGACCTGAGCGGCACGCCTACGGAGATCGGTATTGTGCGAGAGGTCCAGTCGGGGGCGGGAGAAGCCCCGTTGCTGGTGATTGAGGCCGAAACGGAAAAAGGGAAGAGAGAGATTCTTGTGCCATTGGCCGCTGAATACTTGAAGAAGGTGGATGTAGCCGCCAAGCGCATTGAGATGATTTTGCCGGAAGGGTTATTGCAGCTTGATGCTCCTCTCACAGCAGAGGAAAAAGAGCGGCAGGCCCGAGGGAAATAGCGTAATAAGGCTAGTTCATGTTGGTCGGCCAGAAACAAGGGGTGAGCTTTTGGTGAGCGCCGTTCAGCGCGAACCAAAAGCGAGGGCGGAGCGGCCTTGTTTTGGCTGCGAAGCCCTTAGAGAAATGTCCCGACAATGAAGTTCGAAATTATCACGATTTTTCCGGACTTTTTTCACGGGCCATTGCAGCATGGCATTGTGCGGCGGGCACGCGAAACTGGAATTATTGATATTCGCGTGCATGATCTGCGGGCCTTTACCCATGACCGGCATCGTACAGTAGATGACCGGCCCTTCGGCGGGGGTGAGGGCATGTTGCTCAAGGCGGAGCCGATTTTTGGTTGCGCCGAATCGCTGGCAGTGAGCCCGCGGGAAGTACGGATCACGGGGCGGGCGACAGAGTCGGTGATATTGCTCTCTCCGCGGGGAACGCTGTTGACCCAGGATGTGGCCGCGCATTTGGCCTCCCTGGATAGACTGGTGCTCATCTGCGGGCGTTACGAGGGTGTGGATGAACGCGTAAGCGAGCACCTAGCCGATCGCGAGATTTCGGTGGGCGATTATGTGCTGAGCGGCGGTGAATTGCCGGCAGCCGTGCTGGTGGATGCAATCAGCAGATTGCTCCCAGGCGCTCTGGGCAACGAGAATTCCGCACGGCAAGAGTCTTTTACGAGCTCGGCCGTGACGAAAAATAGCAACGCACGCGCCGCGAAGGCAAAAGGCAACGCGCACTCTGCGAACTCAAAGAGTGCACGGAAGAACAAGAACGAAGACGCGCCCGCTGCTCCGGATTCCACGTGTGGCTCCGGTGGGCTGTTGGACTATCCGCAGTACACCCGGCCCGCGGATTTTCGCGGAAT
The DNA here is from genome assembly GCA_035487355.1 of Terriglobales bacterium. Taxonomy (NCBI): domain Bacteria; kingdom Pseudomonadati; phylum Acidobacteriota; class Terriglobia; order Terriglobales; species Terriglobales bacterium. The sequence goes on from DATHMF010000008.1 coordinate 7,320, forward strand.
GAAGGTGCCGGAAGAGCTGATGTCGGGCAACCATGATGAGATCCGGCGCTGGCGGCGCGAGCGAGCGCTGGAAAAAACATTTCACCACCGCCCAGAGTTGCTGGACCGGGTGGAATTGAGCGCGGAAGACAAGAATTTTTTGCAAAAATTGCGGCGCGAGGCCGCGAGCTAACAAATTTAGAATTTTTGAAAAGGGCTGAATATGTCAACGTCAACATTACTCGATAAATTGAATGCCAAGCTGCAGCGCAGCGACATTCCCAACTTCGTTCCCGGCGATACCATTCGCGTGCACGTCAAGATCAAAGAAGGCGATAAAGAGCGCCTGCAGGCTTTTGAGGGCACCGTCATTGCCAGGAGCCGCGGCCCGCAGGCCAGCTTTACCGTCCGCAAGGTCAGCTTCGGGCAGGGGGTGGAGCGCATCTTCCCAGCCAACTCCAAGGTGATTGATAAGGTGGAAGTGCTTCGTTCCACGCGCGTCCGCCGCGCCAAGCTGTACTACCTGCGCGGCCTCAAAGGCAAGGCGGCGCGCCTGACGGAAGTTGAGCGCGAACGTCCGGCACAGCCGGCGGCGGCTGAGCCACAGAAGTAGCCAAGTTCCAGACTATTGGTTATTAGCTTATTTATGGTCTGAGAGCAGGGCCACGCGCATCTGGCCCAGGTTGGTGACGTGCTTCATCAAGCTTTGCGTGGTGGAGTCGGGGCCGCCGTTGAGCAGCCGGCGGAGTTTGCCGCGTTCTTTCAGATCAATACCTATGATTTCAAAGCTCATCTGACGGGGCTGCTCTTCCCGCATCAGGACTGCTGCCCGCACCCGGCGCACACCCACGTGCAGTTCCAGATCGGCTTCTGTACCGTTGCCCAGGCGTGTATTGGTGGTCCCAAATCCGCCACCCAGGCTGAGACGGTTGACCTTTAATTTCGATTGCGCTCTCGACGTGCTGACTGTTCCAGAGACCGCGGCTGTGGGCATAACGCGGGGATAACGCCGCTGCCGTGACCACGGGCAGCCATTTACCGCATCCAGGGGGCCGAAGCAGAGGTCGCTATCGGTCAAACCCTTGGACATGGCAAACGTGCGCCCTTCCAAGGGATCAATCATCAGCAACGCCTGGGCAGCGGCGATACGAAGCTCATGGGGATACTCCCAGCGCATCAATTTGCGCGCTTCAATAATCGTGCACAGTTGGTTTCCTGCCTTGCTCTCACGCAAACGTCCCAGAGCTTCCATGGCCTTGATGCGCAAATAGTCGAACCCCTCGGTTTCGTTATCGAATGCAATCCGCATCAACCGTGGGCTGGCCTCGCGATGGCCGCTCATGCCCAGCTCATCTAAAAGGATGGGTAGAAGCACCGGGTCAATGTCATCCATGATTTTCAACAGCAGACGTCCGCGTTCGGGAGCGCCGGCCGCAGCGATCTGGCGTATGGCCATATCCTGATAAAAGCGGCTCCAGTTCACCATGCGCTTGGGCAGCACCTCTTCCAGGACAGCTGTATCCAGCCGGCTCAAAATGCCCACGGTCACCACAGCATCAGCAGGAGATTCCCCCTTCAGCTTCTCTTTCATGTGGTTGACTGCGTGTGGGCCGAGGTGCTTAATCAGGAAAAGAATACGTTCACACTGGTCGCGGCGCACACTGTGGTCGAACTGGTGCAGCAACTTTTCTGTGGCCGTCTGCGGGATGCCACGCAGCATCTCGAGCAGATCGGCGGAAAGCTGCGGAGTACGCGTGGCTTCGGTCACGAATTCATCCAATTTATCGAGCACGCCAATGCGGGGCCGCAGGCGCTCGGCCAGGGCTGGGAATTTTTCCCGCAGCTCATCCACCGACGCTATCGCCTGCTGGATGGCGATGTACTGCTTGTTATTGGCCGCCTCCTGGCTGAGCCGTATGAAAGTGGCCCCCAGGGTCTTTTGCAATTCCGGATCAGGTTCCTGGCCCAGTTGATCTCCAACGATCTGCAGCGCCTCCTGCAGCAAGCTGGGAGAGCGACCGTAGAATTCTGCCAACTGACTGAGCCCCAGCGCGGCCTTCATGCGCCCTTCCAACTCTTTGCTCTTTACACACTGCGCATAGTTGATCAGGATCTTTCCGGGAAGATTGACGGCATCCCGCTCCAGCAGCTCGCCCACGTATTGCGCTACGTTGCGGGGCGGAATGCACCAGGCATCGGAGGAAAGCAGAACGCTGCGCTTGCCCTGCTCGGGCATGGCGGCCCAGAATTGGCGGTCCAAGATGTCGGCGCGGTTTTCCACCAGCATGCCGGCGCGGACCATTTTTTCTTCATGAGCGTTCAGAACCTTGCGCAGAGATTCCATCTCGCGGCTCATGCGCTCCATCATGTCGCGGACGGCGTTGACTTTGACCTCGCCGCGCTGGAAGCGGTCCATGGCGAATTTGATGGCAAGGTTTTCCGCCAACTGGATAAGCAACGGCGCATCCGGCTGGGCGCTGGGATGTTCTGCAATGTGAAGCAGCGCCTGCTGCAGTGCCTGCTGGCCGGCACGGGTAAGCTGGGTAACCTGCCTCTGGAACTCGGCCGGCATCTGCTCCGCGGATTGATTGGGAGCCTGGCTGCCATCACCAAGGTTGGTCAGCATGTGAATAATATTGATGATGTCGGTCTCGCGCGGCGTCTCACAGATAAGCGGCATAGGCGGCGAATCCGGATCGCTGCTGGCGGCCTGGCTGTTCGCGAATATCCCACTGCCGGGCGTGAATACTCCGCTGCCGCTGGTGAATATTCCACTGCTGGCGCCCTCGGCGGCGGCGATCATCTGCAAAAGCTTTTGCGGATTGCTCAGCCAGGCGCGGATTTCACCGGCATGCTCGCCCAGCGATTGCATGGCGATCTGCGAGGCCAGGTTTGAAACTTCGCTTTCGTCACCGCTCTGGGCTACAAAGCGGATCTGGTTAATGCGGATGCTGGAAGACTCACCAAAAGATTTTTTCAGCTCATCCGCCAGGGTGGAAGACTTATTGCCGGAGTTCATGAAGGCGCGCACGAAGCGCGAGAAATCTTCTATGCTGGTGGCCGCGGAAAAATGAATGCTGCCCACACCGGCCGAATTGAGCATTTGCGCAAAACTGCGCTCAGCGGCGGCAGCTTCCAGGGGGATTCCGTCTAACAGCAAGCGGGTCCCAGAAACTCCCAGCATCACACCTGATTTCCCATCAGCGGGCTGGGCGGCGCACAGCTCTTTCCATGCGGCATTAAATTGTTCAGAAGTGCGGGTGTGGTCGCATCCATACAGGCGGGCATACTTCAGCAAGATGTTCAGACTGCGGGCAAAAGAGCGAGCGGCCAGAGATCTAGCGGTTTCAACTGCCCCGGGTGGGGAACCCACGGTGTACCACCTGCCTTAAAAGTACATATAGTGTCTGCTGCCGAGGGACAATAGACAACATTACGGAAGTACGAGAAGGTTAGTGCACCTTGGACTGTGCAGGTTTTTACGAACTTAGAGCGGCTTCGCCGGTGAAATGGAATTTTCTGTTGCCAGATTGATGAAATGGGGTGAAACTTTCCAGGATAGAGATATCAGGAACGGCGAGGCACATGGATCCCAGGAGAAAGACCGGCAAAAACGGAGAAGAACAGGGAATATCCCCCTCTGCCCTGAAGATGCGGATGCTCAAGAAGCTGCGCTGCACACAGCGTTTTGAGAAGCTGGCCTGGCAGGCAGGGGCAAAGCTGGTGGCGGGGGTGGATGAAGTTGGACGCGGCTCGCTGTTTGGACCAGTCGTCGCTGCAGCCGTGATTCTGAATCCGGAAGACCGCATTCGCGGTCTGCGTGATTCCAAGCTTTTGCCCCCGGAGCGGCGTGAGGTGCTGGCGGCCCAGATTCGCGAACGCGCCGTATGTTTTGCCATCGCAGAGGTGGATTCGGCTACGATCGACGCCATCAATATCTATCAGGCCTCGCGCCGGGCCATGCTGCAGGCCGTGCAACTGCTTTCCCTCAGGCCCGACCATCTTCTGATTGACGCCATGCAGATTGATTTCGACTGCGCGCAGACCAAGATCATTCACGGCGACGCGCTTTCGGCTTCCATCGCCGCCGCTTCCATCATTGCCAAGGTGGAGCGCGACCGCATGATGCGCGAGCTGCACGAGGTTTATCCGCACTATAACCTCGCTTCCAACAAAGGCTACAGCACGCCCACCCATATCCGCAGCCTGCGCGAGCATGGCCCCTCACCGCTGCACCGGCAATCGTTCGCTCCGGTATGGAATTCCAGGTTGAAAGCGCCGCAAGAGGTGCTCGATTTCATGAGGGAAAACGAAAGTGCAGATTCAACAGATTCCCAAACTGATCCAGGGTTCATAGCGGATGCATAAAATTAATTCAAAGTACAGCCGAAGAGTTTTCTTCAAAACATTGCTTCGAACTCTACATTTTTCCGCATACCTCAGCGTCTATTGATGCCTGGCTTAAATAATGTGCTACTCAAAAGAGGCCAGGGCTAAAGCCCGATTTTATTTAAGCTTACCCCCGGCTAAAGCCGGGGGCTCCCACCGTGAGCCGCAAGCGGCTCGTCGGTTGGGCAACCTTACCTGATCTCACTGACTTTGCGTTCCTGCAAGCCGCATGTTACACATTTAGGTTTGCCGTTGCTTCACCACACCTTTTGCCGGGGGAGAGACTATGCTGCGATTGCTCTGCGTTACCGCTCATCCTGACGATGAAGCGGGCGGCTTTGGCGGGACCCTGCTGCGTTACGCCAACCGAGGAGTCGAAACTCACGTCATCTGCCTCACCCCAGGCCAGGCGGCTACCAATCGCGGCGGAGCCAGGACCGACGACGAACTTGCGGCCATGCGGCGCACCGAATTTGCCGCTGCCTGCAAGATTCTGAAGGTCAGCCATGGCGAGGTGCTGGACTATCCCGATGCGCGACTGTATCGCCAGGATTTTTACACCGTGGTCGAAGACCTGACGCGACGGGTGCGCAGCATTCAGCCACAGGTGGTGATCACGATGGGACCTGACGGCTCGATTACGGCGCATCCGGACCACTCCATGGTGTCGCTGTTTGCCACCATGGCTTTCCACTGGGCGGGAAGGACGAACCGCTTTCCAGAGCAGCTCAAGCAGGGCCTGGAGGCCCACCAGGCACAGAAGCTGTATTTAATAACATCCGGGTTCACACTGCCCGATCGCGGGCCGGTGCTGGTGCCTCCCATTACTGCTACAGTAGACGTCAGTGAATTCAGTGAAGCCAAAATCGCCGCCTTCAAGGCGCACACCTCGCAATCCCCCCTATTTGCGCGGGTGGAAGACGTAATTCACCGGCGCGGCAGTAAAGAGCATTACCATCTGGCAGCGGCTGCGCAACCGGGTCCACTGGAGCAGGAGACGGACCTGTTTGCTGGAGTCAAAGACGGGTAAATCGGTGCCCCGACCCAAGCCCTATTTATGAAACCAGCTCTAGTAGACGCTGAAACTTGTCTGGATAGTCAGTTTCACTGCAACAGCGATACCTTCTTTGGTGGCCGGAATAAACCGCCAAGTGCGCAAGGTGGCTATGGATTGCTGATCCAGATCGGGCCGTAAAGAACGCTCAACTTGGACATCTCTGACGGTCCCATCAGGATTCACGATGACAGATAGACCTACGATTCCCGAGACCTTCGCGTTGCGGGCAGCGTCGGTATAGCTAGGGTCTGGCGAATAGACGGGAACTGGAGCTGCGACCCCGCATCCGACGCGGTAAACAGGCGTTCCATCGCTCGCGGTCATTAAGACGACACTCTTCTTGGCACAATCGGGTTCGGCGGTTACAAAACCGCGGTAACCAGAAGGTATGTCGAACAACGAAGAGTCAAGAGGGCCTGTTGAGAGCTCGACAATATCGGCAGTGTAGGCGGCTTGCAATCCCTTCGAGCCGCGTGGCACCTTCACCTTAAGCTCAAGAGGAAGCAGGGCAGGACTGAGATTCCCATTTGCCTGCAAGTATTTGTCCGGTGCACTGTAGGAAAGCACACCCAGCCGGTCGGCTTCCGTCGTTGCCGGACATTCCGGCAGATCCGGCAGTTCGGCGTACCAGCCATCTCTCTCCCATCCGACGAATGAAGCGAGCTTACGGTCCGCGGCGCAGGAACCGCCCGGCTCCATTCGCTCGCGAAAGATGATGTGACGAGCGTCGCGGCCGAAGATCTGTTTGTGCTCCTTCTTCTCAATCACCTCACGTTTCCCCTGGACCGTGCAATGGTTCTCGGTTGCAGCGGGCGCCGTCTGCGGAGCGGTATCAGTGGATTGAGGTGGAGCGGGTTGGGATGGAGCCGTGATGGGAGTAATCGTATAGGTTTTTTTCTCAGTGTTCAGTCGAATCGTGCGGAGTTGATCGCATTGTTTGATCACGACAATAGGATTGTTGGGATCCTCCTGGCGTATCCGTTGTCCTTGTACAAATACAATCTGGTCGTGATTGGTTATGCCACCGAGATGAATACGGTATTTGAGATCTGCAAAACAGCTTGAAGAAAGCATCAGAACGGTAATTGCAACCAGCTTCTGCATAAAAATTCCTCTTTCCGGGGTATTTCCCAAATTTCAAATGCTGAAAGCTCTCTTGCTGCTCAATATCCTGAACGACATGCATTATAAGCAGCAGGCTTTCCTCCCAGAACGAAAAAAGGCCCCTGACTTGCAGGAGCCTTACAATTTTTTTCGCCAACTTCTTACTGGGCGTGGGGCCGGATGATGTCGCTTAATACGTCCGGCTTGTTGCGATCGCGTTCCAGATGCGGATACTTATTGCCTTCGTGATAGTCAACCTTGAAGGTGCGATAGTATTCGCCGTTGCGCACCAGCAGCTCCACCGGCGCACTGCCGTTATTTTGGGCGGCCTTGAGGGCTTCATATAGCACCGGCGAATCGTATTTGCGGCCATTGACGGCAATCAGCACCATTCCTGGCCCGATGCCGGTGTTATAGGCCGGCGAGCCAGTTACCACGTCGGTCATTACGTCTTCACGATCCAGCACGAAGCCCAGCGAGAAGCGGAAGTCAGCATTATGGCGGACACGCTGCTGCACCCGGTGCATCGGCGACGGAGTGTCGGTGTATACAACCCGCCATCCGCTGTTCTCGATTCCGCCCAGCGGCGCTCCTGGCCCGTTGCTTTCGAGGCGAGTATGGAAAAATGTGCTCCAGTCGTAAGGCGCGACCTGGTTCATGGCAGTTACGAGCTGGTCGAAGTTGTAGGGGACGACTTCCGGTGCCCCGCTTGGGGCTCCGTAAAAGAGCTTGCAGAAGTCATCGAGCGACTTTTTGCCTTGCGTGAGGTTGCGGATTATGGTGTCAGCCTCCAGCCAGATCAGCGATCCATCCTGATAAAAGTCGGTGCTGCGGCGCCACGAAACCCACGCCTTGGTGCGGTTGCCGTATGTATCCTGCGCGTCACGGGCGGTATCGAGCACGTTGCGCCAACTGCGGCCAGGACGGTCGCGGTCCATCTCGGAGGCAACCAGCGCCAGTTCATCGCGGTACTCCTCCGGGGTCCATAGCCGGCTGCGGGCCGTGAATACATTGCCCAGATAGGTCGTCAGACCCTCATAGACCCACAACAAGTCACCAACCATGGGCTCCTGGTAATCGGGGGTTGCTAATCCCGCCGGGCGGCGGTATTTCCCATTCCAGGAGTGCGTCATTTCGTGCGGCATCAAGCCGGCGGAGTACCTGCGGAAATCGTCATCCACCAGGGCGCCTTCGTTGGTGCGGTCGTCGCTGGATTCGTGGTGCTCCAGCCCAAAATGCGCTGTGTTGTCACTCAGAGTAAGCAGGAAGTCGTAGTGGCGATAGTGGGTTGCGCCGAAGAGCGCGCGGGTTTCTGCCACAAGATTTTTGAGGTGATCGAGCTCTTCCAGCGTGATTTCCAGTGCAGCGGCCCGGTCAGCGGCAACATCAAGCGAAACTTGCGGGTCGCTTTCTTTCAGGGTAAGTTTTTTAAAATATTCTCCCGCCAGCACCGGCGAATCCACCAGGGTGACCAGGGAAACCGGCGCAAATTGCACGGTGCCGCCTGCTTCACCCGTGCTTTGCAAAGCGGTGCCGTATTTCCATCCCGCGGGCAGCTTCAGGCTTGCGGTGAAGGTGATGTCGCTGGCCTTCCAGCCCTTGGGATATAACAGCGCCTGGTTCCAACTAATGATCGTCAGTTTTTCTGTTGCGGAGGCGCCGGAAGAAAAACCTGCGGCCTCGGCGGGGGAAAGGTAATCCAGAACTACGTCAATGGAACTCGCGCCCTGGGGAACTTCGCAGTGCAGGGCATACATATCCACCTGGTCGCGTTGCCAAGCAATCTCTTTACCGTTAGCAAAGAACTTAATCCCGGCCAGGTCTGCGATGGGGCCGGTGGGCGCGTGCTCTCCCGGCAACCACTTGGGATAGTAAAGCGTAAGCGGCCCGGGCGAGGCTTCGATGTTCAGCTTGGCGTGGAAGATCTTGCGCGGCGCTTCGGAGGCATCCACGATGAGAGTGACCTTGGGTGCGGCATTTTCAGCAGGAGCAGCGGCGAAGCCCGCTCCAGGAAGCAAACAGAGAATCAGAGCAAGAAGCGTAATTCGAGGCATGTCAAATCCTAAAGATTGAAGATAAGAAGAACCAAAGAAGATAACAGAATTGGACGAAGCGCTCCAGCGAAGGTGATCAGGCTCACCGCTTCTTTTTGGTTTTGCTGGAATCCTGCAGCGGTTGGGGCTGCGTTGAAGCGACGCTGGCCAGCACCTTGTTGAAGGCCTCCTGCGCCGTCATCTCTTTTTTGCCGCCTTTGTTCTTGCGGTATTTATGCTCAAAATCACAGGTGCGGCAGCGCACCTGGAGTATCTCTTCGCCCATCATGGCCACGATGGAGTGGTCCATGGTGCGTTTGCAGCGCGAACAATGATCGTCAATGACGTCGCCAAGACGCATAGCGGGAATGTATCACAGCCGGCTACTGTGCGGGAGCGTAATAACCCTTACGCGTGCGCACGTGCAGCTTCTTGTTGTTTTGCGCCTCGATCTCAATGGCACGGTAATGACCGTCGGCGCGGAAGTCGGGCGGCTTATAAGCCAAAGCGTACTGGCTGCGCAGCTCTTCCTGGATCTCGGAGAAGGCGTTGGCAACGTCCTCAATCTTGAAGGGAAAGAAAACGCGCCCGCCGGTGGATTCGGCGATGTATTGCAAGACCTTGTCTCCATGCAGAATCATGCCGCTGGTGTTGGTGCTGATGCTGTACACGATTACCTCGGCACGCTGCGCCATCTCCACGGCCTCATCGCGGGAGACGCGGCTCTGATTATCTTCGCCGTCACTCACCAGGATGATCGCGCGCCGCTGCCCCGTGGGGCTGGCGGTCTTCATCAACTTGTCGCGGCAGGCCCAATAAATGGCGTCGTACATGGCCGTGCCGCCGCCCGGGCGCAACATGCGCACGCCGTGCGAGAGCTTCTCGCTATCGTTGGTGAAATCCTGGGTGAGCTCGGCGGTGGTATCAAAGCCGACGATAAAGGCCATATCGGTTTTGGGCCGCACAATCTGGTTGAGAAACTCGATGGCCGCCTCCTGCTCAAACTTGAAGCGGTCGCGGATGGAGTTGCTGGCATCAATCAACAGCCCTACGCGCAGCGGCAGGTCGGTTTCGGGGCGGAACCCGTCGATTTTTTCTACCGGCTTGTGATCGTCGAGCACATGAATATCATTCTGAGTAAGGTTCTTGATGAATTTTCCGTGCTTGTCGGTGACCGTGAAAATCAGGTTTACCTCGTTCACGCCGACGTGGATGGTTTCAGCAGTCGCGTTGTCCGGAATCGCCGACTGAGGCGGATTACCCGGAGCGTTGGAATTAGATGGAGCTGAGAGCGAATCGGCTTTCTGCTCCTGGGCTGCTGCGGCTTTCTGCTGCGCGCTTGCCGGTGTGGGTGCAGGTGCTGCCGGCTTGGCTTGCGGAGGCGGCGCTGGCGGTTTTTGCCGTTGCTGTTGTTCTACAAGCACGGCCGACGGGGCCGAAGGCAGTTGGTCAGAAGACTGCGCCAGGGCTGCGGTAGTAAGCGTTAATGACCCACAAAGAACGAGGGCACACGTTGTAATGCGACAAACTGAGTGCATGTTTTCCTGATTATAGCTGGGTTTTACTGCAAGAATTATAAATTCCCGGAAAAGAAAGCTGACATTACGAAAGGGCATATACATAGATTCCAGCTCACGTGCAAAAAGGAATTTTATTCAGTGATGCTGCCGCGCAAAGCCGAGAGAAAACCTTCCAGTTCGGACGGCAGATCAGACCGTAAAGTGAGCAGCTTTGCGGTTCGCGGATGAAGAAATTCGATCTCGGCAGCGTGCAGAAAATTTCTTGGCAGTGGCTTCAGGGCTTTGATTGTGCCTTGCTTTTGGTTCTGGCCCTTGTATTCCCGGGCTGCGCCATAGAGAGCATCGCCCACCACGGGATGGCCGATGGAGGAAAGATGTACGCGGATCTGGTGGGTACGGCCGGTATCGATTTTGACCTCTAACAGCGCGAACTTGCCCCAGCGGGTGCGTATCCGCTCCAGCACTTTATAGTGAGAGAGAGCTTCGCGGCCCTGCTTCGTGCGCGTGGTCATGCGGGTGCGCCGCGCGCGGTCGCGGCCAATGGCAGCGGAAATCGTTCCGCTTTCCCGCTGCGGCCAGCCTTGCACCAGGGCAAGATATTTTTTCTTCACCTTACGGTCAGAAAATTGTTCCGCCAGCTTGCGATGGGCTACGTCGCTCTTGGCCACCACAATCAAGCCGCTGGTCTCTTTATCTAAACGATGCACAATTCCCGGCCGCAGTTCACCGCCGACCTGCGACAGCTTTTTGAAATGATGCAGCAGAGCGTTGACCAGAGTGCCGCGATTACGCGCCCGCTCACTTGTGCCCGCTCCAGCGTGCACCATCATGCCAGCAGGCTTATTAACGACGGCCAAAGAATCATCTTCATAAACAATGTCGAGAGGAATATCCTCCGGTTCGGCGTGCAGTGGGGGCAGTTTGATTTCGCCGATGAGGTTGATTTCATCGCCGCTCTCGACGGAGTAAGAGGGCTTTTGTTCTTTCCCATTGACCAGGATTTGTTGTTGTGCAATGAGCTGCTGTACGCGGGTACGGCTCACATCGGGAATGCTTGCGGCCAGAAACTGGTCGAGCCGGCGTCCGGCGTGATCCGCGGAGACGGTAAATTTGCCGGCTGACGGATTGGTATCAGGTGCTCTAAGCTGAGATGGCTTGCTCTCAGGCATGGGCTGGTGGTGCGGCGGGCTCGGGTTGGCGGCGGGGCATCCGCATCCACAACAAACCGCCGGCGATGACCATGAGAACGGAGATCAACTGCGTGGTCGTCATCAGACCGTTAAATACACTGCCACGGTCGGGGTCGCCGCGCAAAAATTCCAGAAAGTAACGGGCAATGCCGTAGAGGAACAAATACGTCCCGAAAATCTGGCCGTCAAATTTCTTGCGGCGGAAAAGCCACACCAGCAATGCGAAGTTGAACATCTCAACCAGGAATTCATAAATCTGTGTAGGATGCAGGGGAATCCCTAAAGGCGTTCCTGCAAGCTGGGCCAGAGGACTGGTGAAGGTCACGCCCCAGGGCAGATTGGTAGGTTTTCCGTAACAGCAGCCCGCGGCAAAACAGCCCAGACGGCCGATGGCATGACCCAGGGCAAGTCCGGGGGCGAAAACATCCATGGTCTTGAAAACCGGCATACGATGACGCAGCCCATAAACCAATCCGGCGGCAAGGGCGGCTACGACCCCGCCGGAAAAAACTCCGGCTTGTTGCAGAAAGTTCAGGCTGAACAAGGCGGAAGGGTTGTGGACGTAGAAATCCCACTCATTAAGAACCAGCAGCAGCTTGGCGCCAATGAGGGCGGCAAAGATGCAAACAATCCCCAGGGACCAGGCGCGCTCGGGATCAATGCCTTCACGGCGCGCAAAACGGACCACGGTAAACAGCCCGATAATCAGCGCCAGGGCAACCAGCACACCATAGGTGGCCAGGCTGAAATGGCCGATTTGAAGGAGTCGGGGAAACATGCGAGATGCTTATCAAGATTGTAACAAGAGGATTACAGCAGGGAACGCTGATTTAGATGGCGACCAAGCGTATAGAGCCAGCAAAAAAACAAGCCGACCCACGGGGCCGTGAGGTGAGCCGCTAATGAACCTGTCGTTAGACAGTTTGGGCGCCCTCCGCAGCCCTTTAGGCATTTCCGCATGACGGAACATTGCGCACCAGGCCGATTCGAGTCGGGCTCCCGTTCATTTGAATGTTGGTTCAAATAACGGTTATCACCAGCACAAACTTAGCAGGCCGGCTCTTACATCGGGATGCTAAAGAAATCCGAGGGAGATGGCAAGTGCTCCCGGAAAAAAGTTGGAACCAGAATTGCCGAAAATAAGCTCTTAAGCTTTTAGCCCTTAGCTAAAGGCTACCAGATATTGGCTGAATGCTGACCGCTGAGTGTTTTTAGGTAGTGTCCTAACACTGTGTTGCTGGCCACGGTATTCCTTTGTCTCGGTGAGCGCGGAAAGAGTTTATAGCTGCTTCCAGTCTCTTCTTTCTAGCTTCCAAGTGTTTTAACTTCCGTTCTGCGTCCTCTATGGCCGTATCCCAAAGTTTGCTTTTTTTAGTGGAATTTTCTTGACTTTTACGCAATTGCATAATATTCTCGCATAAGTGATTGGTTTAAATTTAAATGACTATTAACTCTTACAAAAACGCTTTGATTCAGGCACAAGCTGACCTTGAGCACGCAGCTAATAAGCGCGATGAATGGGTTATGGAAGTTGCTCGTTTGGAGCAACTGGTAAAGTCGCTTGAAGCTATGTGTGAACGCGGTAAAGATTCGACTAAGAAACCGGAAGAAATCGGAATACAGGAATTGGTTTTTACTTGTGTGCGTATGTCGCCTAAGCCAGTGACCGCCAAAGACGTTAAACGCCAGATTGAAGCGATTGGCTACGATCTGGGGAAATATTCTAATCCGCTGGCAGTTATCCACGGGGCACTGAATAGACTGGCAGATTCCGACAGGATTACTCGCACTGGTGATGTTTTTACGAAGTAAATACGAATGCCCCGCCGAAACGGGGCATTCAGGAAGGATGAAACAACGATGCTGAGACTCAAAATTATTATCCGCTTCGCTGCCGGTCAGACCGTGGAAATCACGGTTGAACCTCCACCCTAGAAACTTAATGCTGTAACTAAGCGCCCCGCTTTCGGCTGGAACCGTCAGCGGGGCTAATCCAAAGCACGGGATGAGCCGTACTCCAGACCCAAATTGAGTATAAGGCTTTTCCCATTCTGAAACAAGTGGAGAAAAGCCATGACCTGCGTAAAATGCCAACACTCTAAAGTTAAGAAGTTTGGCCGCTACGGTAAGCACAGAATCCAACGTTACCGTTGCACTTCCTGCCGTACTACCTTTTCTGAATCCGATTCCAAGCCCCTTGGCAATATGCGGATTGAACAAGACGACGCTATCCGCGCCCTGCAATGCTTGCTGGAGGGCTGCTCTGTGCGCTCTACCGAGCGCCTTACCGGATTGCACCGTGACACTATCCTGAGTCTTTTGGTTCTGGCAGGCGAGCGCAGCGCCCAATTGCTGGACGCTAGAATGCGGGAACTTACCTGCAAATTCATTCAGTGCGATGAAATCTGGACGTTCTGCTTTAAGAAACAAAGACGAGTCCGAAAGGATGATGCTGCCGAAGTTGGCGACCAATGGGTTTTCGTGGCCATTGACGCGGAGACAAAACTGATTCCGTCGTTTGTTGTAGGCAAACGCTCCAAGGGTACGACAGATATCCTGATTAACGATCTCGCGCAGCGTTTGACCAATCGCGTACAAATCACCACAGACGGTTTTCGCTTTTACGTAAGCGCCATTGAGAACTCGTTTGGCGCTGACATTGATTTCGCGCAGCTTGTGAAGCTGTACGGCGACTATGGCCAACATGACAGCGAAGCGAAATACTCCCCAAGCCCAATCATGGAGACGATATCCAAGATCAGACAGGGAGACCCTGACCCGGAGCATATCAGTACCAGCTATATCGAAAGACAGAATCTCACTATGCGAATGGCAATGAGACGGTTTACCAGATTGACCAATGCCTTCTCGAAGAAACTGGGCAATCTGAAAGCTGCCGTTGCTTTGCATTTTGCTTTTTATAATTACTGTAGAATTCACAAAAGTTTGCGAGTAACGCCTGCTATGCAAGCGGGATTGACTGACCACGTTTGGACGCTTGCTGAGTTGCTGAGAGCGGCATAGACTTTAATCCCACGCTAGGAGATAGAGATGGTGTCTTGCAACTTTGGATATTGGACGGAATGCCGTAAGTGTCACGCCAGAATGCTTCTGCTCGAACCCATCCTAGAAGGAACACTTCAACATCTAGGACGGTGGTCCAGGAACGACTGGTATATAAATCTTCTATGCCCAACATGCGGGCACGGATACTTGCATTCCGAAACTCCACCGGGTGATACGGTGGTTGTTGATGATCCCGGTCCAGGCTTACACCCTCTTTCCCCCACCGTGTTTCGCGTTGTCTTTGAATGCGCCGGTAACAATTGCGAATCTCCCTTAATATGCCATGCATTTCGCGATACCAATGCGACTGTCGAATCCGTGATAGCAGAACTTCCAAAATGGGAGACCGCTGGTGTTGACTGTCGGTGCTTAAAGGGACACGCACCACGCCACCCGTTGCAATTCCGTAATCAGCCATTCTTTGTACCTCTATGGGAATAATGCTGTATTTATCAGCAACACAGTGTTAGGACACTACCTGTTTTTAGCCTGCTTTGCGCGCACTTTCTTTCAACACCTCATCCAGCTTGCCGGAGAGCTGGTGGGCCCGTTCATTGTATTCGGAGGCGATGGCCTCATACTTGCGCTTGAGTAGATGATATTCGTCAGCAATATTAAGCGCTGCCAATACCGCCAGCCGCAATGAATCCACGGTGGAAGTCTGTTCGGCAACGGTGCGCATCTTCAGATCTACGTAGTCGGCGAGGCTGAAGATGTAGTCGGGGTCGGTGCCGCGCAAGTTATAAGGTTGGTCGTAAATTTCCACGCGCACGCTGGTGGCACTACCGTTTTGTTTGCTCACTCGTTTCTCCCTTGTGATGCAGCCTGGGCTGCACCGGAAACGTGCTGGTTGATGCGGCGCACTCGATCCTGCGCTTCCGTCTTGCGGCTGGCGCTACTGTGATTATCGCGCAGAATCGTCTGCCGTCAACGCATCAATTTGCTTGAGCATCTTTTCCACCCGGCTGCGGACCTCCTCGCGTTCGCGGCGCAGGGCCACAACCTCGCGGCGCAAGGACTCGGTCTCATCGTCGCGGCCGCCGATCTGTTCGCGCAGCCGCCGGGCATCGCGCTCGGCCGCCGCCTGCCCCTCACGGGCCTGCTTCAGCAGCTCGATGGTGCGGTAAATCTTTTCTTCGAGGGCCTGGAAATCATCGGACGATGTGTTCACATCAACTTCGGAAACCACTTTGACAGACATGGGAGAGTGTCCTTTAAAAGATTATGTGAGCGCAGTATAAAGCAGTGTGCAACGTAGAGCAATTGATTGTTGGAAATAGCTCTTAGCCCTTAGCCTTTAGCTCTTAAGGCTTCGAAGTTAGGAGCTAACAGCTAAGAGCTTCTTAAAGATGCTCCGAGCCTCGTCAAACTCTCGATGATCTTTGCCGACCAGGTGGCAACCTCGTCCTCGCGCAAAGTGCGCTCGCTGGATTGGAAGGTGACGCGCAACAGCAGCGAATACTTGCCGGCGGGGATGCCGGCTTTTTCGGCGTCTTTGCCGCGCAGCAGGTCAGCCGGCGCAAAGCTCTGCAATTCCGGGATGCGCAGATTCGCCAGGGCCGAGTGAATCTGGGCATACTCAACCTGCGCGCCAAAGACAAATGAGAAGTCGCGCTCCACGACAGGGAAGCGTGAAAGCGGCCGATATTGCGGACGGCGCAGGGCGTGCTTATATAAGCGGTCGAGGAAAAGCTCGGCAACGTAGAGATCCGGCTTGATCTTGCGGGCGGCGGCAGTCTGCGGGTCAATTTGTCCCAACCGGGCCACAATAGTTCCATCCATCACAGCCCGTGCGGAACGGCCAGGATGGAAATGCTCTCCAACGTTTTGCGCATCAAAACAAAGCGAGTCGTAATCGAAGGCTGCCAGCAGCGTCTCGACATCACCTTTCAGGTCAAAGAAAGAATAGGGACGAGGGGTAATATGCACGCTCCCAGGATTGCTCTTTCCCGTTGCCCCCACACAGATGTGCCTGTACTCTTCGCGTCCAGGGCCAGAGAGCTCGAAAACAGTTCCAGCCTCGAAGAGGCGTACGTTCTCCGAGCCGTGATTCAGGTTATGGGCCAGCATGTCGAGCATGCCGGGCACGAGCGAGGTCCGCATCACAGTGGCCTCTTCATTCAGCGGATTGGCCAGCTCTGCGGCCTTCATCGCAGGCGCGAATTTTTGTGCGTCTGCGGCGCTGATGAAAGTGGGCGAGATGGCCTCGTCGTATCCCAGGGCCAGCAGGGTCGAGCGCAACCGGGTGTCGGCGGCAGCTTCGGGCAATTCCACCACACTACCGACGAACGTGGGCAGGGTATTACGGAAGTTGTTGAAGCCGTAGACGCGGGCGATTTCTTCAATCAAGTCAATCTCGCGCTCCACGTCCAGACGCCAGGTGGGCAGCTCGACCAGGAACTCGTTCTCTGATTTTTTGCTAACCTCAAAACCTAAACGGCCCAGGATGCGGAGGAGGTCTTTTATCGGAATCTCCTGCCCGAGAATGCGCAACACCTCGCTGCGGCGCAACAGAACAGGCCGCCGTAGTATTTTGCGAGCCACCACATCAATCTCGCCGCCAACAAGTTCTCCGCCACCAGACACCAGAATGAGTTCGGCCACGCGCGCGCAGGCAAGCGAAGTTGCGCCAAGATCAGCACCACGCTCGAAACGGTGCGAGGCGTCGGTATGCATGCCGTGGCGGCGCGCCGTCTTGCGGACGCTGGCCGGGTCGAACCATGCTGACTCGATCAGAATGTTTTTAGTCTTCTCGGTGATCATCGAGTCGAAGCCGCCCATTACTCCAGCGAGTGCTACAGGTTTTTTGGCGTCGGCGATGACCAAGTCTTCGGGGTGCAATCTGCGCTCGACGCCGTCGAGCGTCTTCAGACTTTCTCCGGGACGGGCCCGGCGCACGATGATCGTGCCGCCCTCCAGCAGGTCGAGATCAAAGGCGTGCGTAGGATGCCCCATCTCGTGCAGGGTGTAATTGCTGGCGTCCACGGCATTGCTGATGCGGCCGGCATCCAATAGCTCCAGCCGCTCCTGAATTTTCTGCGGCGAAGGTGCGATCTTGATCCCGCGAATAACGCGAGCAGTGTAACGCGCACACCCAGGTGCGTCTTCAATCTTGATGGCGAATTGCGCATCGCCTTTGGCGGCCGACAGTTTGGGCTGTATCGGCTTGAGATCCGCGTTGTAAAGAGCGGAGCACTCGCGGGCCACACCGTAATGATTCATGGCGTCAACGCGGTTGGTGGTGAGGTCCATCTCAAAGATGGTCTTAGCCCCTTCACTGTGGACCGATTCCACCGCAATACCAGCGTGCGTCAGTTCGTTGGCCAATGTGCGGTCGTCGGCTTTGATCTCCACAAATTCGCGCAGCCATGCCGGAGAAACTCTCATGCGAATTGCTCCAGGAAGCGGATATCACCCTGATAGAACAACTGGATGTCATCAATTTCATACATGCACATGGCAATGCGCTCAACGCCCATGCCGAAAGCGAAGCCGCTGATTTTCGCCGGATCATAGCCGTTGCCTTTGACGAACTCGAAGACGTTGGGGTCAACCATGCCGCAGCCCAGCAGTTCGATCCATCCGCCCTGCTTGCAGATGCGGCAACCCTTGCCGCCGCACTTGAAGCAACTGACAGCCACGTCGGCGCTGGGTTCGGTGAAGGGAAAGAACGAAGGGAAGAAGCGCGTCTTCACGTCCGAGCCGAACAGCGCCTTCATGGCGTGATCAAGCGTGCCCTTGAGGTCGCAGAATGTGATGTCGTTATCCACCGCCAGGCCCTCGACCTGATGGAAGACCGGCGAGTGAGTTGCGTCGGCGGTATCGCTGCGATGCACCTTACCAGGGATTACCACGCGCACCGGCGGTGGCTGCCGCTCCATGGTGCGAATCTGGACCGGCGAAGTATGGGTGCGCAGCAGCAGACGCTCGCGCTGGGGCTTGGATTCCTGACCAGCGATGAACAATGTATCCTGCGTGTCGCGCGCAGGATGATTAGGAGGAAAGTTCAGCGACTCGAAGTTGTAGTAGTCGGTTTCGATCTCCGGGCCGGTGCCGACGGAGTAGCCCATCGCGCGGAAGACGTTGACGATGTCGTTCATCGTCTTGATGACCGGGTGCTCGGCGCCCAGCGGACGGCGTGTGCCGGGAAGGGTAACGTCGAGCTTGTCAGCGGAGACCTGCGCTCCGCCCGAAATTCTTTCCTGGGCTTTTTCGATTTGTTGTTCGACAAAAATTTTTAGTTCGTTGACCCACCGCCCAACTTCCCGCTTGGCTTCGTTGGGAGCAGCCTTGAGCCACAGGTCGTTAATCTGGGTGAGAATGCCGTTCTTGCGTGCCATCCAGCGGTCACGGAAGTTCTTATGGTCAGCTTCCGTTTGGACCGCACCTGCTTCCTGCTGCAGCGCAGATTGCAGCTCGGCCGCAGCGCGATCGAGCGCAGCAGCCGAGTAATCTTCGAGTTTGGGAACGGTGTACGTAGCTCACCTTAACTTGCTTCCGAAAATTCAGTCGTCCCCTGCGGGGACTTAGGAATCTTTTTATCCTACCCGCCGTTGAAACGGCGGGCTATTTTCATCCGTCCCGCTTTGCGGGACTGGGTTGTCGCTGCTCGACAAAGCTTCGTAGAGACGTAGCTTGCTACGTCTCTCTGTTTGGTGTGTCCATAAACTATAGGCACACCAAACAGAGACGCAGCGAAGCTGCGTCTCTACCACACGATTTAAAAATTTAACAAAGCATTTTGGATGGCAATGCTTGTGTGGCACAACCGTCCCCGGCTGTGCCCTGCTGCTTCAAGAATCTAAGCCGCCGATGTCCCCAGTGCGCTCTTCGCCTGTTCGGCCAGGCCCTTAAAGCCGGCTGGATCTTTCACTGCGAGATCCGCCAGGATCTTGCGGTCCAGTTCGACTCCGCTCTTTTTCAGGCCGCTGATAAATCGGCTGTAGCTGAGCCCGTGCTGTTTGGCGGCGGCGCCGATGCGCACGATCCAGATGGAGCGGAACTGGCGCTTTTTCTGCTTGCGTCCGGAGTAGGCAAACTTGAGGGCGCGCTCTACAGACTCTTTGGCGGAGCGGTAGAGCTTGGATTTTGTGAGGTAATAACCGCTGGCGCGCTCTAATATCTTTTTGCGGCGCGCGCAGCGCTTGGTTCCACGTTTTACGCGGGGCATGGTGTTTCTCCTTTTTCTACTTCAATTTTCGCGGCTGGAGGCAAGGTATGCCTCTTCACACGCGTAGAGCATTCAGCACTCAGCATTCAGCCAAGACATAGTATCCAAGGCCGAAGCGGGCCGCATAACCGTCAGCATTTACCGAGATTGCCTCTTTAAGCTGAGGCTGAGTGCTGAATGCTGACGGCTGACTGCTTCTTTAATACGGAATCATCCGCTTGATTTTAGGTGCGTCGGCCGGGTCCACCAGCTTGCTCTTATCGTTCTGGCGCTTGCGCTTGGTGGGCTTCGAGGTCAGGATGTGACGCGACATGGCATGCGCGCGCTTGATCTTGCCCGTGGCCGTCTTTTTAAAGCGCTTGGCGGCGCCTTTGTGAGTTTTGAGTTTCGGCATTTTTACTTTCCTTCAAAAATTATTCTTCGCCTCAGCGCACAATTGCGCGCTGCAAGGCGAGCTTGCAACCAATTACTTTCTGCAGCTTATTCTGAAACCAGTTCTGAAAACCAGAAATTCTTCGGAGTCCTTACGGCTTCCTACTGTTGCTGCGGCTGCTGTGGTGCTTGAGGCTTGGGCGGCTTAGGCATCGATTCAGCCTTCTTCGGCGCCAGGATGGCGTGCATGGTGTTGCCTTCCATGCGCGGCGCAAATTCCACCACGGCTTTTTCGCTGACATCACGAATCAGCCGGTCAATCATGTCACGACCCAAATTGCGGTGCGCCATTTCGCGCCCGCGGAAGCGCAGGCTGGCCTTTACCTTGTCGCCCTCGGCCAGGAAGCGCAGCACGTGGTTCTTTTTGGTCTCGTAGTCATGGTCGTCAACGTTGATGCTGAACTTGACTTCCTTGACGGTGATGACCTTCTGCTTCTTCTTGGCCGCCCGTTCCTTTTTCTCTTGCTCGTAAAGGAACTTGCCGTAGTCCATGATCTTGCAGACCGGCGGGACGGCGTTCGGAGAAATTTCAACCAGGTCGAGGCCGCGCTCGCGCGCCTTTTTAATCGCCTCGAAAGGCGGCATGATTCCGAGCTGTCCGCTCTCGTCGTCAATCACTCGCACCTCGCGGGCACGAATGCGTTCGTTCATCCGGATAAATCGCTTATCTATGCAGCCCTCCAGGAATCTGAACTGGAATTTCGATTATAGCAAAGCCGGAGGGAATCTTCTCTCTGTGAGTGGCCTGCGGACATAGTTGCACTCAGCCGGAACAAAAATAAAGTTCACCACAGAGACACCGAGAAAAGCAAGGACTCTGGCCCTGTCGCCTAAAAGAGAGTCGCTTCTCCTCGCAACCCATCTTCCGTCAGCGCCGTAATTCTCGAATCAATCCACTGATTGGCGCCGTGATTCCCGTTCAACCGCAACTTGATGAAATTATCGGTCAAAGCTTCAGTACAGCCTTCGTCTTCGCTGGGGGTGGAGAGCGTGATCGCGCGCAGGCTCGCGCCAAGAAATGACTGGCGGAAGGTTCGATTTTTCTCTGCAATCAGGTCGCGCAAGATCTTGTGACGCTCACGTGCAACATGTGCCGGTACCTGATTAGGCATAGTGGCAGCCGGTGTGCCCGGACGCGCGGAAAAAGTAAAAATGTGCAGATAAGTAAAGGGAAGCGAGGCGATGAACTGCCGGTTTTCTTCAAAAAGTTCGTCGGTCTCTCCGGGGAAGCCCACCATGACGTCTGCGCCAATCGCGGCCATCGAAGACCGCTCACGAATATTTAGCACACGCTCCGCATAGTGCCATGGACGATATTTGCGATGCATCATGCGCAAAGTGCGGTCGCTGCCGGACTGCAGAGGCACATGCGCGTGACGGGCAATGCGGGGGTGCGAGGCCACTAGGTCAATGAGCTCGCTGTTCCAATCCATGGGTTCGACCGAGCTGATGCGAATTTTTTCAATGGCGGTGTGCTCCAGAATGCTGTGCAGCAGCTCTTCAAAATCGCCTTGAGGAGTCAGGTCATGGCCCCAGCGGCCCAGGTTAATGCCAGAGATCACCATCTCGCGGTATCCGGCACGCACCAAAGCCTCTACCTCACGCAGGACTTCTGCCAGCGGCAGCGAGCGGCTGTGCCCGCGCACCGACGGAATGATGCAGAAGGAGCAGCGGTTATCGCATCCGTCTTGCACCTTGAGGTTGGGCCGGGTTCGGGCAGAGCCCGCGGTGGCATCCGTATCGAAGACCGGGGCTGCCAGAAAGTCAGTGTGTGCGAAGATGTCACCCACCAACACCGTAGACTGCAACGTCGGTGAGCACGCAGCAGCAATGGTGCTGTGCGGCTCTAAGGCCTGCAAAGGGAAGAAGTTCTGTCGCGGTGGAGCAATCAGGTCGGCAATCTGGTGTTTATGGGAGTTGCCCACAACCCTGCTCACGCCTTCGAGGGAGGCAATTTCTTCCGGCGCGCGCTGAGCGTAACATCCCGTCACCAGGATTTCACAGCCAGGATTGTCACGATGAATGCGGCGAATGGCGGCGCGGGCATCGGCATCGGCAGCGGCCGTGACCGTGCAGGTGTTGAGCACAACCACCTCAGCTTCTTTAATAGATTCGGCGGCAAACAAGCCTCGCTGTGCGAGGCTGCGCTCAATGGCGGCCCCATCGGCCTGCGTGGCCCGGCATCCGAAATTTTGCACAAAGAACTTTCCCGGCATTACGTTTGATTATAAGGAAATCGGGCGCAAGATATATTTTTGATTTTTCTTAAAATTGTAATGAAACTGGAATGCGCCGGAGTATCATTAGAAGCACTGCAGCTTCGATGTTGCGGCTGTTTTGCCTAGAATTTCCATTTCACAACCAGAGTTGTAATTCCTGCATCACAGTCCAGATCAAGCGCAATTTCATCTTCCTGAGGAGCTTCCCCATGAAACGACGCATTCTCTTAGTTGATGACGAACTGGCAATCCTGCTGACGCTGAAGGCAATCCTGGAAATGAACGGGTTTGAAGTTGAAACTGCCGCCTCGGCGAAAGAAGCTGCTGGTAAACTGCGAGCCCGCGAATTCCACATGGTCATTACCGATATGCGGATGGAAACGGAAACTGCCGGTTACGATGTCATCCGCGCCGCCCGCAAGCAGCGCTACAATCCGGCAACCGCGATTCTTACTGCCTTTCCTGCCCTGGGCAGCGACTGGAAGAATGCCGGTGCGCATTCATTGCTGGTCAAACCGGTGGGAACCGATGATCTATTGCGCCAGATCGAATCCCTGCTGATCCAGCATGAAGACGCCAAGGGCAAGTCGGGACGGGTGCCGGTGAAAGCTGCGGTTGCGGCACAGCAAAAATCCCGCAAAGAGACTTTTGTGCGCAAGGCAGGATAAGGATTCTCGTCAGCCAACGGCGGCGGATTCACACACAGCCACCTTCACACCTGGCCGGCAGAGTTTTGGTGAAGAGAAAAGTTTTTATGCGGTTGCTGCCGCTGTACGCCGCTGCTGGAAGCACTCGCGGCAAAATACCGGACGTCCTTGGGTCGGTTTAAACGGCACCGTGGTTTCCTTGCCGCATCCCGAACAAGTAGCCCGTGTTTCCACCTTCTGATAACCGCCGTGATGGCCTGAACTGGGCCCTGCATGCGACAGGCGCTTGTTCTTGCAAATCTTGCAGCGCTTGGGTTCGTTTTTGAATTGTTTATCGTGAAAGAAAAGTTGTTCTCCGGCTGTAAAAACAAAATCAGCCCCGCAGTCGATGCATTTGAGAGTCTTGTCCTGGAATTCCATGAAAGACCGACCTCCCCCTATGTTCCACCAGCCCTTTTCCTCATGAGAAAAAGCGCCAGTTTCAAAGCTCCCTTGGTTCGGCCCAACGCCGCTCCGAGGAGCTGCGCTTACTACTCAAAATCAATAAATGCGTGACTGCTATGAACTGTCTTTACCGCTGGAAAAAGGGGAAGGCTCGCTTTACATACGGCCTTCCCCGATTTTTTATTCCTGCTCTTTCCGGGCCTTTTTGCGGCTCCGTTTACGAGCGAGAGCTTGTTTCAGACGCTTCTTTTCACCTGGCTTCAGGTAGAAAGAGTGGCGCTTGACTTCTTTAATGATGTCTTCGGTCTGCACCTTGCGCTTGAAGCGGCGGAGGGCATTCTCTAAAGACTCGCCCTCTTGCAATCGAACTTCTGCCAACTAAAACACCCCCAAACTTACCCAGTAGGACAGTCTCAGTTATTGCAATCTTAGAGCCATAAGTCAAGCAGAATCAGCAACGCCAGGATCAAAAAGGGAGACGGCTATCCATCCCCCGAGATGCCCATTTTGGGCAGGAGATGGCCCGGAAAGACCGTTCCTGACAACATCGATTTTTTAAGGCATTTTGACGGTTTTGAAGGCAAGTTTGGAGATGAGCCGCGAAGCGAGAGCGCAAACAAGACTTGTTTTTGGGCTAACGAACATTAGCGGCATTCGGGTTGCGCATGTTATTTTCATAAGTTCGGCTCCTGCCTCACAGTGGATCCATATGATCAGACCATACCAAGGAATCGCTCCCCAGGTTCATCCTTCATGCTATGTGGATGAGTCGGCGCAGCTCATTGGTGACGTGACTTTGGCCGAAAACTCGAGTGTATGGATGAACGCCGTGCTGCGCGGCGATGTTCACTTCATCCGCATTGGGGCCAACTCCAACGTGCAGGATTGCAGCGTACTGCACGGCATGCGCAACAAGCATTCGGTGATCGTCGGCGATTGGGTCACCATCGGTCATTCTGTGACCCTGCACGGATGCACCGTCGGCGACCGCTGCCTCATCGGTATGGGGTCGGTGATTCTGAATAACGCCAGGATCGGCGAAGGCAGCATCATCGCCGCCGGGACCGTGATCCCGGAAAACACCGTGGTCGAGCCCCGCTCGCTGTGGATGGGCGTGCCGGGCAAGTTCAGAAAGTCGCTGGACGAGACCGATCGGGAGATGATTCTGCGCTACGCCAAAAATTATCTTGATTACAAAGAGCAGTATCTGAAGGAATGCAAGGCCTGGGAGCGTAAGGGCTGAAGGGTTAGGTCCATGGAAAAGCAGAAGACAGTCGGGATTCTGATATTCGATCAAGTCGAGGTGCTCGATTTCTGCGGCCCGTTCGAAGTCTTTTCAGTTACGCGGCTCGATGAAAGCAAACGGTTCGAGGAGCCTTCGCCTTTTCAAGTCGTGCTCATCGCCGAGCGCGACCAGCCGGTGGTGACCACGGGCAAGATGCGTGTGTTGCCTGACTACACTTTAGAGAGTTGTCCGCCGCTGGATATCCTGGTTGTCCCCGGTGGCTTGGGAACGCGCCGGGAGATCTCCAATACGAAGCTGCTTGCATGGATCAAGCAACGCGCTCCGCAGGTACAGACCCTGAGTTCGGTTTGCACCGGATCGCTGCTCTTGGCTGAAGCGCATCTTCTGGATGGCCTTCGCGCTACCACCCACTGGGCGTCGCTGGAAATGATGCGTAAACGCTTCCCGCAGGTGAAGGTTGAGAGCGAATTTCACTGGGTGGAAGAGGAAAATGTTATTACTTCTGCAGGCATCTCCGCGGGAATTGACATGGCACTGCGCATCGTCGCCCGCTATTTTGGTGAGAGCGTGGCGCGTACCAGCGCGGAGCGTATGGAATATCCGTATCCGGAGTCGGATGCCCGACGTGTGAGTGTGAGCGCATGATCAAATCAGTTCGTGGAACCCGCGATCTGCTGCCGCCCGAGACGGCGGTGTGGAATTTTGTGGAGGCTGCTGCTCGCGATGTTTTCCGCATCTACAACTTTCACGAAATCCGTACGCCGATTATCGAAGACCTGCAGCTTTTTAAACGCTCGGTGGGGGAAGAGACCGATATTGTCTCCAAAGAGATGTTTGCCTGGGAGGACCGCGCCCGCGCGGAGAGCGAAAAAGGGCAGTGGCTGGCCCTGCGTCCGGAAAATACCGCCGGTGTTGTGCGCGCTTACATTGAGCACAAGATGTGGGAGCGGCCCGGCTTACAAAAGCTGTTTTACATCGGCCCGCAGTTTCGCCGCGAGCGCCCGCAGAAGGGAAGATATCGCCAGTTCTACCAGATTGGCGCCGAGGTCATTGGTCCTACCGCTGCCGGAAGTGAGTCGCCTGCTGTAGATGCCGAAGTCCTTGAGATGCTGGTTACGCTGCTTGATCGCGTGGGCATTAGCGGATGGGAGCTGCAACTCAACTCCGTAGGCGACGCCAATTGCCGGCCCAAGTATTTTGCCGCGCTACAAGAGGCTCTACGCGATGTGGTGAAAAACATGTGCAGCGATTGCCAGCGGCGCGCCGAAACCAACCCTCTGCGGGTCTTTGACTGCAAGGTGCCTGAAGACCAGCCCATCATCGAAAAGCTGCCGCGCATGAGTGACTACCTGGATGAAAGTTGCCGCACGCACTTCCAGGCAGTGCAGGATATCCTGCGCTCTCTCGAAGTCCCGTTTGTGCTCAACAGCCGCCTGGTGCGCGGGCTTGATTACTACACGCGTACGGCATTCGAGTTCACGCACGGCGCACTGGGAGCGCAAAACGCAATCTTGGGCGGCGGCCGCTATGACGGCCTCTCGGAGAACCTGGGCGGCCCGCCCGCGCCAGGCATTGGCTTTGCCATTGGCGAAGACCGCTTTGTGATGGCCATTCAGGAGTCGGCGGAAGCGGTATCGTCCAAGCCGGATGTTTACATCGCTCCCTTGGGTGCAGGCATGGACCGCGAGGCCGCCCGGCTGGCCCGCGAGTTGCGCCAGCATGATGTGATTGTCGAGCTGGGGAATGAAAGCTTCCGTCTGAAGAAATCGCTCGAAACCGCCAGCAAGATCGGCGCACGCTTTGCCCTGATCGTAGGAGAGAATGAAATTAAAGCCAACGAGTTTGCGCTTAAGAATCTCGCTACCGGTGAACAGATCACAGTTCCTCGTGCAGGTCTGGCCACAAAAATTCAATCTGTACGCGGATAGAATAGAGGACGGAAGTTTGTTTGTGCCGTAAACTGGCTCGAATCTATCTTTTTTGTTTGCGACCCCTGCGGAGGGTATATGTCTCGAAAGCGGCTATTTTTCTTTTTGATCGCTGTTTTAGGCGCACTCGTTCTGCTGACAACAAGTTGTTCCAAATCGGGTCCTAACTCAGCTTCGACCAACTCGGCGAACCTGCGGCCGGCGGGTCCTCCCAAGCCGTGCTCTCTGATTACACAGGAGGAGGTAGAAACCGCCTTGGGCAAAGGGGCCAGCATGAACTCCGGCACCAACCCGCGCACAGGAATAGAGGAATGCAGCCTGAAGCCGGTTAATGCAACCGATCTGGATCAGCTTATTATCGTCGTCCACGAAACCACCCCGGAGAGTTGGGAGAAGCTGAAGAAAAACTACATGCGGGACCAAAGCGTGAAACCGATTCCCGGTCTTGGCGATGACGCAATCAATGTAGACAAGTATGGCGTCTGGGTGCGCAAAGGCAACCTGTATTTGCAGATTTTTGGCGCAATCAATAGCCAGCGAGACGAAAAAGCCGAGCTTTACCTTGCAGAGAGAGCTGTCTCGCATTTATAGGTTGAGCCCAGACGGAGCCGCATCCCCGACCTTATATAATCTCTAATTCCGCCTCCCAGCGGATATTTCCTGTACAGGACAAACGCTTGCAACTGGACTTTTTAGGCGATCTTCAACGTACACATACCTGCGGGGCATTGCGCGCCGCAGATGCTGACAAGGAAGTTGTGCTCATGGGTTGGGTCAACCGCCGCCGCGACCTGGGCAACCTCATCTTCATTGATATCCGCGACCGTAGCGGTGTGAGCCAGGTGGTCTTTAACCACGAGGCCAACGCTGCGCTGCACGAGAAGGCGTCCGGGCTGCGCTCGGAGTACGTCATTGCGGTGCTGGGCAAAGTGAAGCAGCGCGATCCCAGCACCTACAACAAAAATATCCCTACCGGTGAAGTCGAAGTTGTGGCGCGCGAGCTTCGCCTGTTGAACGAATCCAAGGTTCTGCCTTTTCTTCCCGGCGAGCCCGATGCGGCCCAATTACCTAACGAAGAGGTCCGCCTGAAGTACCGCTATCTCGACCTGCGCCGCACGCCCATGCAAGCCAACATCGAGTTGCGGCACAAGGTCGCGCTGGCCATCCGCAATCATCTGGCCGGGCTGGGTTTTTACGAAATCGAGACGCCGTTTATGACGCGCTCCACGCCTGAGGGCGCGCGCGACTATCTGGTGCCCAGC
Organism: Terriglobales bacterium; assembly: GCA_035487355.1. Taxonomy (NCBI): domain Bacteria; kingdom Pseudomonadati; phylum Acidobacteriota; class Terriglobia; order Terriglobales; species Terriglobales bacterium. Next base: position 35,006 of record DATHMF010000008.1, read on the forward strand.
CGGGTCTATCCCGGGTCGTTCTATGCGCTGCCGCAATCGCCGCAGTTGTTTAAGCAGATCCTGATGATCTCGGGCTTCGACAAATATTTCCAGATCGTGCGCTGCTTCCGTGACGAAGACCTGCGCGCCGACCGCCAACCCGAGTTCACCCAGATTGACCTGGAGATGACCTTCCCGCAGCAGGAACGCGTCTTCGAAGTTGTAGAAGGATTCTTGAAGGCCGCTTTTAAGGCTGCGGGCATTGACCTGCCCACGCCTTTCCAGCGCATGACCTATGACGAGGCTATCCGCCTCTACGGCATTGATAAGCCCGACCTGCGCCTGCCTGCCATGACCGATGTAAAGCAATGCTTCACGCCGGAGATGATGCAGACGCTCGATATTGCAGACGAATTGCCGGTCGTGGCCATTCGCATCCCATCGGTGGGCGAGCTTTCGCGCAAAGACCGTGAGACGGCGCGCGAAAAGCTTTGGGGCGGACACGTGAATCTCCATCTATTCGACGACCTGAAGCGGCTCGATAAGTCGTTTGCAGGTGTTGAAGAAAAACTGCGCTCCGCAGCGAAGGGTTCTTCCGGTGATCTTGTTGTCGTGGTTGCCGGTAGAAAGTCCGCTGTTCAGGAACTCAGCACTGCTGGCGTGCTGAAGACCGCCGGAGCATTTCGCCTGCGGCTGGCAGAAGAATACGCCGACCGCCACAAGGCGTTTGCCGGTGATCTCAAAGACCCCAAGTCCTATCATCTGCTGTGGGTCACCGATTTCCCCATGTTTGAGTGGGAGGAGGAAAGCCAGCGCTGGATGCCGGCGCATCATCCCTTTACCTCGCCGCACGAGCGCGACATGGAAAAAGTTCTGGCGCATAAGGATCTCGGTTCGGTGCGCGCCCTGGCCTACGACGTTGTCATGAACGGCACCGAGCTGGGCTCGGGCTCCATCCGTATTCACCGCCAGGACGTACAGAAGCAAATCTTCAGTGCGCTGGGCATGAGCGAGGAAGAGGCCAAATCACGCTTCGGCTTTTTCCTTGAAGCGCTGGAGTACGGCACGCCTCCGCACGGGGGGATCGCACTGGGCTTGGATCGCATAGTCATGATTCTGGCCGGAGCCGAGAGTTTGCGTGAAGTTATCCCATTCCCAAAAACAGCCAAGGCGGTAGACATGATGGTGGACGCGCCTACTCCGGTCAGCGATGCGCAGTTACGAGAGCTGGGGATCAAGGTGAAAAACTGAACCTTGCTTATTTTCCTCATTCGGCGGTTGCTGCAGCACCTGCAGCCGAATAAGACGGCAAAGATTTCTCTTGTCTGTTACTCATGCATCGTTGTCCCCTGCATGATCATAGACAGGATGCGCCTCGGAATATTGATAACTGCAACTTTCTCCCTGATGTTTCTATTGTTAGGTTTTTTGGCATTCCCGGCGCGTATGCCTGAATTCCAATTCAACCTTCCCGGGCGGGAAGGAGATGCCCCGGAAGAGGATCAAGTTACAAGCCTTTCTAATCTTCGGATCGAGGCCAGCGCATTTCCACAGTATTTTCATGGAGAGGTGCTGGTGCGAAGCTGGTCTCTCGTAGCAGCCTTGTGGTTGGTGTCGCTTGCGGCGGTGATTCTGCTGCTCTCTCCAATTTCATTTGAAAAACTGCTGAGATCAGATCTTGGGTTTTGGTCGTTAGTGCTTCCGGTGATGGGCGGAGCCATACTTTTAGGTTCCGCTGCGACCTGGTGTCATGAACGATGGTTCCTGCGGCGAGCGCTATTAACTCTTGGTCTTGTACAAAGCATCACGGCGACTGCCAACGGCCGGCTGCTGATTCGTTATGAGTTCCTTGACCAAAGCCGCGAACGCAGAGGTGGAATGGAGTACGATCTGAGCGGCCATCAACCAGAGCCGCTGGTGTTCGTGCTGTACAGTAGCCGTAACCCAGACAAGAACCGTTCTGCACGTGGATTATTTTTCCATAGGTTTGACATTAAAAAACAAGGGTCTACGCTGAAAACAACTGAAACATAGGCTACATGCCGCATGAAACGCCTGCCCATAGACTCCCGCGCCATCCGCTCTGCGGCATACGATACAGAGCTGCTGATTCTTGAAATCGAATTCACCAACGGGAGCATTTACCACTACTACCGCGTGCCGCCTGCAACCTATCAGCAATTCTGTGACGCCGATTCCAAGGGAACCTTTGTCAATCAAAGCATCAAGCCCAATTTCGAATACCGGGAAATCCGCAAGCCTGCTCGTTGAAACAATCGCCACTGGTTTCCTCAGCGTTTACAATCAATCACAAGATGGCGCGCATTCATGTTCTGCCTGAGCACGTTGCCAACAAGATTGCCGCAGGTGAAGTGGTGGAACGCCCGGCCTCGGTGGTCAAGGAGTTGCTCGAGAACTCGCTCGATGCCGGCGCGCGCCGCATCAAGGTGCAGGTTGAGGCGGGCGGCAGAAAGCTGATTCAGATCACCGACGACGGCTGCGGCATGGTACGCGACGATGCCTTGCTGGCCTTTGAACGCCATGCCACCTCCAAGATCAAGAATGCTGACGATTTGTTGAATATTGCGACCCTCGGCTTCCGCGGCGAGGCGCTGCCTTCCATCGCCTCAGTGTCGCGGCTGCTGCTGGAAACCCGCGCCGCCGATGAGAGCAGCGGAACGCTCATTGAAATTAACGGTGGCAAGATGCAGCGCGTGGAAGATGCCGGACTGCCATCCGGTACCACCATCACCGTCCGCGATCTGTTCTTCAACATTCCAGCCCGCCGTAAATTTCTGAAAGCCGAGTCCACCGAGCTCTCGCATATTGCCTCGCTGGTCACGCACTATGCGCTGGCGCATCCCGAGATGCACTTTGAATTGCATTCCATGTCGAATGCCATGCTGGTGGCGCCGCCGGTTGCCGGGCACTCTGAGCGGGTCTTTCAGGTTTTTGGGAAAGAGATTCTCGATCAGCTTATCCCGGTTTCGGCAGAGCTACGGCTGGAGCATGTTGGCCTGCCCCAACCTCCGCCCTGGAAGCGCGACGAAGATTATCAGGCGCCCGTTCCAGGGGAGCTTAAGTTGCATGGATTTGTAAGCAAACCTGAGGTTCAGAAGCTCAATCGCAATTCGATTTTTATTTTTGTGAATCGGCGGTTGATTCGTGACCGCGTGGTGCAGCACGCTATCACCGAGGCCTACCGCAACGTTATCCCGCCGACGGTTTTTCCTGTAGTTCTGCTCTTCCTGGAGCTGCCCGGCGAAGAGGTGGATGTGAACGTGCATCCTTCCAAGACCGAGGTCCGCTTCCGGCAGGGTTCGACCGTGCATGATTTTATACGCGACTCGCTGCGGGCGGCCCTGATGCAGGCCCGGCCTGTGCCGCAGTTCACGCGCGAGATTCATACCCAGCCAACGGCACGCCAGGCGCTTACGCAGGGTATTGCTCCTGCCGGTTCAGAATCGGACCTCGCCGCGAATGCCGAGACCGCCCAGAGCAGCGATTTTGTCTTACAAGCGCCCACTCTGCCACCGCGCAATGAGAGTTTTTCATTTCAAGAAGGGATCTCGATTGACGCCAATGCGGCAGCGTCAATGTTGGCGCCTGGACCGGCGGGGCTGGTTTTGGAGACGCGCAACGGATCTTCATGGTGTAGCGGTATTGCTGTTACAGAGAGAGAAGTCGCGCCGGGCCAGAACGAAGGGCCTATTGCTCTGGGGAATCTCAAGCCCCTGGGCCAGATTCGTGATTCGTTTATCATTGCCGCCGATCCCAGCGGTCTGTGGATTATTGACCAGCACGTCGCGCACGAGCGCGTGCTCTTTGAGCGCATCCTGCGGCAGCGGGAGACGCGGCACGTGGAGAGCCAGCGCCTGCTGATGCCGCTGATTGTGGAGCTTACTGCAGGCCAGCAGGCGGTTTTTGCCGAGATCAGCGATGAACTTCGGCGCAACGGATTTGAAGTCGAGCCTTTCGGCGCAGGGACAATCGCCGTGAAGGCTGCGCCCGGCGGGATTGATCCTGCCGACGTCGAGCGCCTGCTGCACGAGCTGCTTGATCACTTGGAAAAAGAGGATCAATCCATCAATTTGGAAAAGTTGCGCGGCGAAATTGCGGCTTCCATCGCCTGCCACGCTGCCATCAAAGTGAACATGCCCCTGGAGCACTCCAAGATGGAGTGGCTCATCTCTGAATTGAGCAAGACACAGTGTCCTATGTCTTGTCCACACGGACGTCCGGTAGTACTGCGGTATTCTGTAAGGGACATCCAAAAGGCATTCAAAAGGATTTAGGGTAGAGACGTAGCTTGCTACGTCTCCTGATTAACCGGCAACTGAGAACCGAGAACTACTAATGACTGAAGTCGAAATCCAAGAGCAACGCCGAAGCAAGTGGCGCATTGGGCGTCCTGCTCGCACGCTGGAAGATGCTGCTGAATTCGTGAATTCGGTAGGGCTCTGTCTTGTGCACCCGGTCCGCCCCCCGCTCTTGGCGCCGACGTTTTTGGGGGCATACACCGGCAGCGACCAGGATTTGCCGACTGCGCAGCAGGCATACAAAGATCCCCGCGTGGCCGAAGCGCGCGAACTGATGGTGCGTCTTTTGCGCCAGCGCCTGGCCTATGAGGTCAACATTGCGGGTGAGGGAACTCTCTTGCTTTCGGCGCAGACCTTCCCCTATTTTTATGCGCTGGTGGGCGACCGCAATCCCAGGAAAGATTTGAAAGACGATGCTGCCGGGCGGAGTAATTCTCCGCTGACCCAGGATGCCTTCATGGTAATTCAGCGCGAGGGGCCGATTTCCTGGCGTCGGCTGGGAGAGGTTCTGGGCGGCGCTCCTTCAGAGGCGGCGCTCGATCGCTCGCTGATGGAGCTATGGTCGCGCCTGCGCATTACCCGCGTGGATTACCGCCCCGAAGAGGGTGTTCTGTGGGACGTCCTCTATCGCTGGTCGCCGGATGCGGTGAAAGAAGGAATACAGCTTTCGGTGGCAGAAGGTCTTTCGGCATTGCTTTCCAAATACTTGGATGCGGTGGTTGCCGCCGAGCAGGGTGAGATCGAAGCTTTTTTCCAGCCGCTGGTGGCCCGCTCCCGCGTGAAGGAGGCCATCCATGCCCTTCTGGCTGCTCGGCAATTCAGCTTTGTGCAGACTGGCCGGCGAACCTTGATCCAGAACACGCCTCCGGTGGAGCCGCGCCAGCAGCGCAATTTGGTGCGAAGCCGTTAAACTATAGGGCTGCCCATTTTCCCATGAGCGTCAAAAAACTTATCATCGCGATTGATGGCCCCGCCGGTGCGGGCAAGAGCACCATCGCCTCTAGACTCGCCCGCCAGTTGGGATACGTGAATATTGAGACCGGCGCTATGTACCGCGCGCTGGCTTTGAAAGCTGTCGAGTCGGATGTGGGCTTCGACGAAGGGCCCGAACTGGTCGCATTGGCCCAGAAGTCGCATATTGATCTGGAGCCTACCCTTGATGGCAACCGCGTGCTGCTGGATGGCCAGGATGTTACACGGCGAATACGCGAGCGTGATGTTACTGAGGCGGCCTCGCAGGTTTCGATTCATCCCGGCGTGCGGGAGTGGATGGTAAGCCGCCAGCGCGAGATGGGCCTGGCCGGCGGAGTGGTGATGGAAGGCCGCGATATCGGCACAAAAGTCTTTCCCGATGCCGCCGTAAAGATTTTTCTTGATGCGGCACCTGAGGTCCGTGGCGAAAGACGCTTTCGCCAGCAAGGGCCGGTGGCCTCTCCTGCACCTTCGGCAGTTCCGACTGAAGCTGCGCAAAAAAAAGCGGCCGCGGTGGTTGCCGAGATGCGCGAGCGGGATGAGCGCGACCGCTCCCGCGCCAACTCTCCCCTGGTCCCCGCTCCTGACGCCGTGATCATTGATTCCACCAATCTCACCATCGAGCAAGTAATGGAGCAAGTGGACCGCATCATCGCAGAAAAGCTGCGTGTCTCGGCGGGGTCCAACTAGGGTTAGAGATGTAGCATGCTGCGTCTCCGCAGTTGGTGTCACCCCTCCCGGGGCATTGGTTTTCTCTGTGCCTCTGTGGTGAATCTTAAGCGGGCTCAACTTGCTACAATCCTTTGGAATCAGGAACAATCCGTCAGGATTTTTCGTATTACAAGCTGGGGTGGCTAGTTTCGCGCCAATCCGAGTAATACGGGCGCCTGCAGTTCGGGCGAACTCAGAGGTGCAGGAGACGAGGCTGGCTGTACCGACTCAATCTTCGAGTGCGGGGGGGCACGATGAGCAGCAACAATCCGCTGCCCTGCTCCGCCGTTGTCTCGCCGGCGATGCCGCCGCCTGGGCGGAAATTGTGCAACTCCATAGCCGCAGAATCTATAACATCTGTTATCGTTTCACCGGCTCTTACGAGGATGCTCAGGATATCGCCCAGGAAGTCTTCATCAAGATTTACCGGACTCTGAAGACCTATGACGGGACTAGGGGAGCGTTTACGACCTGGATTACGACCGTGACCCGCAACCTCCTGGTAGATCATTACCGCTCCCGCAAGAGCGACCGGCTTACCGATTCGCTGGAAGCTGCTCCCTCCGGCAATGAGGAGGCACCGACCCTGGGCGAGAGGCTGCAGGATTCGACCCCCAGTCCGGAGTCGCACATGCGGCGCAAAGACACGCAAAAGGTGGTGCAGCAGGGGCTGGCTAAGCTCTCACCCGAGCTGCGCGAGGCGGTAATCTTGCGTGACCTCGAGGAGCTGGACTACCGAGAAATAGCCGCTGTTTTAAAGGTTCCTGAGGGGACCGTGAAATCCAGGATTAATCGCGGGCGCACGGAACTTGGGCGCCTTTTACAACGTACATATAAGCAGGTATAGGATGAACCAAAACCAGCAATACGGCATGCAATGCGCAGAATTCGAAGCTCTGCTGACCGAGGCCGTGGAAGGCTCGCTCGAGGAAGGTCATATGCAGAACTTCCGGGCACATGCAGGCACATGTGTCATCTGCGCGTCTTCATTCGCCGAGGCCACGGCAGGGTATCAGTGGGTGCGGTCGCTCGACCCGGAAGAACCACCGGTCCATTTGATCCACAACATTCTCGTGGCCACGACCGGCGTCGAGCCGGCCTCGACTCCAGCTCAGGTCCGGGTATCGCAATCCTGGACCCAGCGGCTGCAGGCATGGCTGCGCCCCGTGGTGAGGCCTATGCTGCAGCCACGCTTCGGCGCAACCTTCGCCATGGCGTTTTTCTCCATTGCTTTAATGCTGAATCTGGCAGGGGTTGACTTCACTCATATGGATTTGCGTCCCGGTGCCCTCCGCAGCCAGGCCGAGCACAGTTATTACGCAACCAAGACCCGCGTAGTGAGGTATTACGACAGCATGCGCTTTGTCTATGAGCTGCAGGCCCGCATGCGCGAGCTCCGGAGCATGCTGCCCGAGGAAAACATCCAGCCGGAACCGCAGCAGCGCCAGGACCAGGAAAAAGACAAGAAAGAAAAGAACAATAAGGACATCAGTGTGCAACCCGACCCTAAGCAGGAAGAAGAAAATCAAGCCCAGCAGGGCAGCAATGCCGTGCTGGCGTCTTACACGCCCCATCTTTTGCGCTCCCCCTATTTCTTAATGCAACGAAACAGGAGGACAGCATGAACTGCGCCATCCATCAACAGACTCCAGCCGTAGCCTACTGCCGCACCTGCGGCAAACCGCTCTGCGAAAGCTGCAAACGCGAGGTGCACGGCATCATCTACTGCGAGGATTGCCTTGCCTCTCGTGTGCAAAGCGCGCCAGCCGCGACTGGGGTCGTGAATCCCAATGCTCCTCATCCGGGTGTTGCTTTTGTTCTGGGCTTCATTCCCGGCGTGGGGGCAATGTATTGCGGCGAGTTCATGAGGGCATTCATTCACGTTGCGGTCTTTGCCACTCTGATCGTCGCTACCAGCGAAGTCAACGGTCTGTTCGGGATCCTGATTGGCTTCTGGTGCTTTTACATGATCTTCGATTCCTACCAGATCGCCAAGGCCAAGCAGGAAGGCCGGCCGATACAGGATATCTTTGGTTTCGGAGCACCTTCTTCTTCTTCCGCCCCGGCCCCAGCGTTTTCCGCTCCGCCGCTGATTGATGCAACCCGAAGCCGAAACATGCCCATAGGCCCCATTGTGCTGATTGGGCTGGGCGTTCTGTTTCTGTTGCATACCATGGGAGTGCCCCTTTTCCATCATTTCGGAAAGCTGTGGCCCGTAGTCCTGATAGGAATTGGCGGATGGCTCATCTGGCAACGAACCCAAAGAGCCGCTTGCCGCTGCGTTGCTTGCACCGCGGTCTCCCTTATGGGGCCGACAATCCTGGTTACGATTGGCGTAATGGGCATGTTGTCTGAATTTACTCCCGTCGGTTGGAAAGAGAGCTGGCCACTTATTCTGATTGTGGTCGGAGTGTTGAAATTCCTCCAGATCACCGGTTCGCGCGCGGGACACATTCCATACGGCGCTCCTTCGGTTCCACCGCCGCCCGGCAGCCCGGCTACGTCTTCCTCAGAAAACGAGGTCACCCATGGCTAGCGAACCTGTTCCCGGCATTCCTTCACGCCGCCGCAGCTTTGCCGGCCCCATAGTTCTGATTTCGCTCGGCGTGATCTTTCTTCTGGGAAACATGCGAGTCATCACCTGGCCCAGCTTGGGAATCTGGTTTGCCCATTACTGGCCGCTGCTGCTGATTCTTTGGGGCCTCATCAAGCTGGTTGAACATACGATGGCTCGCCGCCAGGGTTACCAGGCTCCCAGTATTGGGTTCGGAGGAGGCTTTCTGGTCTTTATGATCATCGCCTGCGGACTTATGGCTTCCTGGATGGGAGGGTGGGACTGGACTAAAATCGGGCAAACCGTAGACGGTTTCAACATTCCCTGGGGCAACAAATACGACTATTCCAACGAAATTGATCGGGCCGTCGCCTCGCATGGGGTTTTCACTTTGGCCCTGCAACGCGGTTCGATCACGGTATTGCCTTCG
>DATHMF010000009.1 GCA_035487355.1 Terriglobales bacterium
AATACGGTGGATGGTTATCACCTTAAAGCGGGATCGCCCGCTGCGGGTTCTGGCGCGGTAATCGCCAATAATGGTGGCCGCGATTTCTTTGGAACAGCCTTGCCGAGCGGCGCGCCCGACCGTGGTGCGGCTCAGGGAAGCCAAGTACCGCCCCCGCCCGATTTCTCCATCTCGGCAACGCCGTCTTCGCAAACCATAAATGCGGGGAGCATGACCACCTATACGGTGAATGTTACCGGATCGAATGGCTTCACCGGCACCGTAAACTTGGGGTTAAGCGGCTTGCCCAGTGGGGCAAGCGATTTCTTCACTCCTGCCTCGGTGAGTGGCACAAATTCCTCCACGCTAACGGTTACGACTTCGACCGCGACGCCAGCCGGGACGACTACGCTCACCATCACCGGTACAAGTGGAAGTTTGTCGCATTCAACAACTGTCACTCTAACCGTCGCCGGCGCACCGGCGGCGCCAAGTCTGACAGGAACCGCCGGCAATGCGCAAGTGAACCTCTCATGGACAACTTCGTCAGGCGCCACGAGTTATGACGTAAAGCGGAGCCTGGTAACGGGTGGTCCTTACTCGCTGGTTAATTCGGGCACCGTCACGAACTTTGTCGATACTACGGTGACAAATGGGACGACATACTTTTATGTGGTTTCTGCGCTGAACGCAGTTGGTGAAAGTCCCAACTCCAACGAAGTGAAACTGACTCCTACTGCCTTTAGCATCGCGATTAATTGCGGTGGGCCAGCGATAAGTCCGTTCGTTGCCGATATGGACTTCGCGGGCGGCACTACGATCAATCACGCCAACACGATCAATCTGACCGGGGTAACCAATCCGGCGCCTATGCAGGTGTATCAGACGGCGCGGATAGGGAACTTTACCTACACGATTCCGGGGAGTACCGCGGGATCGAGTCATACCGTGCGGCTGCACTTTGCCGAGACCTTCTGGACGGCAGCGGGCAAACGCAGGTTCAATGTGTCGATTAATGGGACGCAGGTGCTTACCAACTTCGACATCTTTGCAACAGCGGGAGCCATGAATAAGGCAACGATCCAGCAGTTCACGGTCAATGCCAATGCGGCCGGGCAATACGTGATTCAGTTCACCGCGGTCATAGATAAGTCACTGGTGAGCGGAATCGAGATCCAATAATTGTTTTCGGGTGCACGGACTCACAGTGAAAGCTGTGAGTCCGTGATGTTGGTCATGGAAATCACCTGGATGCCAAACTCGCCGTTGAACTAGTACCAAGCCTAAGTAACAGAGCTACAGGAAAGCGTGTGGCGGAATAGGGCAGAGGCTGAAAGTAAGTCTCGCATACCCTACTCGGGTCGACCTTGGGGTCAGGTCGCAGTCCGCCGAGTCTGTCCAAAATTGTGAGAGCCGTTGTTCGCTAAAAGGAGCTGAAAATGAATGCCTTCCAACTAAAACGTGCGTTTCGTCCGGTATTGATGAGCCTTTTTTTGGCCTTGACGTTCTTTGTCATGCTTTCTCTTCGTGGGTACTTGAATCCACCCAAGGTTGTAAGGGCCCAATCCGGTCCCACCATTACCGATTGGCAGCAATTCGGCGGCGACCCAACGCATTCGGGCGCCAACAATAGTGAGACCATAATTAATGCAAGCAACGTGAGTGGCCTTAAAAATGTCTTCACGTTTAACCTGGCAGCGGGCACCGATGCATCCGTTGTCGCTCTCACGGGCGTTTCGACATCCAGCGGCGTTAGAGATCTGGTCTTTGTTAATAGCAAGCTAGGAGATTTCTATGCGCTTGATGCGAAGACGGGGGCGGTAGTATGGACGGCAAAAGCGGCGGGAGGTTTCAATAATTCCAGTCCGGCCATCGATCCAAATCGACAGTTTGTCTATTTTCCAGGAGCAGATGGTTTCGCTCATAAATTTAACGTGGCGGATGGCGTCGAAGTCAAGGGTGGCGGTTTTCCGGCGATGGTAACCTCATGCAGCGGAACCAAGATTCCGTCAGCACTGGGAATTGCAACCGACGCGAGTGGTGTTACCAGGCTTTACGGTTCGAGTTCGGGTTTTGGCGCCTGTCCCCACGGAAGCATTACGGCTATCGACCTGGCTACCGGCACACAACATGTGTTCAACGCGGCATGCAGCAACGTCGATGGGCACGTCGGGACGCCCGGCATCACAGGTTGCGCTAACGGGGGTTCAGGAGTGTGGTCACGCGCCGGAGAAGTTTATGATCCCGCCACGAACCTGATTTATGTCGCCACCGCTGAATTTGGCGCTTTCAGTCCATCTACACACCGCTGGTCGCAGACGCTGCTGGCAATCAACCCGGACGGCACCACCAATAACGGTAATCCGGTCGACAGCAATACCCCTACAAATTTTGCGAGTGAAATCGCCGGCGATATTGACTACGGCAGCAACAATCCGACTATAATGCCTGACTTGCCGGGCAGCACTGTCGCCCATGTGGTGTTAATGTGTGGAAAAGACGCCCAGATGCGGTTGCTCAATGCGAATAATTTGAACGGCCACAATGGTCCTGGTTTCACCGGAGGCGATCTCTCGGATACCCCGCTGCCCCAGGGAGGCGAGGCGTTCTCCCAGATTGCGTTGTACACCGCTCCAGACGGCACCCATTGGGTCATTGCCCCAAGTACACATGGCATCGCCGGTCTCGTATATACGCTGAACGCGGCAAATCAACCGACCCTGATACCGAAATGGCATCTCACCAATGGCTGGGTCACTTCTCCCGTTGTAGCCAATGGCGTGGTCTTCGGTGCCAACGAGGCTGGACAGGTTTTCGCCCTGAACCTCACGACAGGAGCGCAGTTGTGGTCTGCAACGACAAACGGACGTCACTGGTCCAGCCCAGTTGTAGTCAATGGCATGCTTTACATCACAGATGGGTTTGGAGCTACAGGCGGCCGGCTATTGGCCTTTGGCTTGCCTTCCAGCGGCGGCAACCCGCCACCAGCGCCGGCGCTGGCAACGCCAAGTGCGGGTAACAACCAGGTAAGTCTCTCCTGGTCGGCCTCGACGGGCGCCAGCAGCTACAACGTAAAACGCACCTTGACCAGCGGCATGAACTATGCGCTTGTAGCATCGGGCGTGACTGCAACCAGCTTCACCGATACGACCGTGACCAATGGCACGAAGTACTTTTATGTGGTCTCGGCACAGAACGCGGCCGGCGAGAGCGCTAACTCGAACGAGGTCTCCGCTACGCCAACGGGTGGGGTAACACCGCCCACGGCGCCGACGCTGGCAACGCCAACTGCGGGCAACAATCAGGTAAGTCTCTCCTGGTCGGCCTCGGCAGGCGCCAGCACCTACAACGTAAAACGCACCTTGACCAGCGGCGCCAACTATGCGGTTGTAGCATCAGGGTTGACTGCCACCAGCTTTACCGATACGACCGTGACCAACGGCACGAAGTACTTTTATGTAGTCTCGGCACAGAACGCGGCTGGCGAAAGCCCTAACTCTAACGAGGTTTCGGCTACTCCAGCGAGTGGACCCGTGATTGCCATCAATGCCGGAGGACCGGCGGTAAGCCCGTTCGCGGCCGATATGGACTTCGTTGGCGGCACGACCATCAATCACGCCAACACGATCAATCTGACCGGGGTAACCAATCCGGCGCCCATGCAGGTGTATCAGACGGCGCGGATTGGGAACTTTACGTACACGATTCCGGGGGGTACCGCCGGATCGAGTCATACCGTGCGCCTGCACTTTGCCGAGACCTTCTGGACGGCAGCGGGCAAGCGCAGGTTCAATGTTTCCATTAACGGAACGCAGGTGCTTACCAACTTCGACATCTTTGCAGCGGCGGGCGCCATGAATAAGGCAACGATCCAGCAGTTCACGGTCAATGCCAATGCGGCCGGGCAGTACGTGATTCAGTTCACCGCGGTCACAGATAAATCCCTGCTGAGCGGAATCGAGGTTCAGTAGTTCAGGTGTTGGGTACCCACTGGTTCGACCTGTGCGAGTTGAACAGGTTTGACCGTTCAGGAAATCATCCTCCATGTGGCTTGGATGAGAAACCACATGGAGGATGGAAATGTCAGAACTGTATCAGAGCCCATCCCATTCCCAATGGGACTAAAGGAGGTGGAGTAGAATGATTTGGCAAAAACCCGGATTCGATGAAATCTCGCTGAGTTGTGAGATTAACTCTTACGCTTCGGCTGTGCTGTAAGGCGTAAACTAACGCAGCAAAAGGCAAGGATTCCCTCCGCGCCCTCCAAGGGAAGAAGTCGCTCTCCTGCGGATTCTTCCCTAGGGTCCGGATTTTTAAGATCTGTAGTCCGCGTCGACACATGGCCAGCACTTGGAACAACAACAAGTAATCCACATCATTTCACGCACGAGAGTTTGATCCTTCCAGCGTAGATTTTTGTTGCGATTCGCGACCTTAATGCCCCTGACACTGAACCAACTTCTTCCGGCTTTGGGTTCAAGAGCGCGCCGAAATAGATTGTTAAGCCTAAGAGAGGGTCGTTAAGTTAACCCGTTAAACAAAGACAATTTAACCCCATGAAACTTGACTATGCCTCGTGTGGCGGGAGAGACTGCACGCGACAAAAGTGCGGGCCGTAATCGGAGGTGTTCCTTACAGGCTCTGCTGGTGAATGATCAGCAGAGCCTCAGGTTCGCCGAGCACGCACACCACTACCAGGAAGAGGCTATCTTTGGGGAGCAAGACAATAGCGCAATCTGGCCAATTCTAGATTCAGCAAGCCGCTCTGTGCAAAAACCTGTACGAGTGACTACTTGAGCCCGAATTAGTTAAATACAAAACAAAACATAGTAGAGACAGTAAAAACTTGGGAAAACTTCTGGAGGAGAGAACAGCTTATGAAAATCAAACGACAGTCGAAACAAGGGCTACACGCGGGCATGGCCAATCGCGGGTATTTGCAGAGCCCAGTCTTTTTACAAACGGGGAAACAATTCCGCTGGTTTGCGCTGGCGGCTTTCGCGGTTATAGTAACGGCCTTATGCTTGGCCGCATTTGTACAGCCTGCCGCTGCCCAAGACGTCTTCGGACGTATCTCCGGGACGGTGACGGATACACAGGGTGCCGTTATTCCCGATGCGAACATCACGATTACCAACGAGCAAACCAAGCTCTCACGGATCCTTAAGACCGATGCCAACGGCTTCTATGTCGCCGATGATCTGCCCGTGGGGCTCTATACAGTAGGTGCGACTGCGGAACACGGATTTAAGGCCTTCAAGAAAACGGGCAATGATTTAACTGCAGGCACGCGCCTGACCGTTGACATAAAGCTGCAGGTCGGCGCCACTACCGATGTCGTAGAGGTGACCGCAACAGGTGAGACCGTCAATACGGTCTCCGGTGAGCTCGCGAGGACGGTGGATTCGTTACAGGTGCGGACGCTCGCCTTGAATGAGCGCAACTACGTCCAGTTGGTCTCGCTTGTCCCGGGCGCCGCCCTTACTGCCTTTGACCAAACTGCGCTGACCACCGGAATGTCGACCACCGCCTCCAGCCTCAACGGCCGCCGCGCCGACGGAAACAACTTTACTGTGGATGGCGGCTTCAACATGGATTCGGGCTCCAATGCCACCCAGCTCAACAATGTGGGCATAGATTTTATTGAAGAGGTTTCTATTAAAACCTCCAACTTTTCCGCCGAGTACGGTCGTAATGACGGCGCCTCGGTTAACGTGGTGACCCGCAGCGGAGGCGACCGGTTCCACGGGGGCTTGTTCGAGTATTTGCGGAACAACCAGTTTGACGCCATTCCTTCGATCAACAAAGTCAACATACCTGCGGGCGCGACCACCAAGAGCCTGGAGAGCATTCTGCACTACAACGACTTCGGATGGAACTTTGGCGGGCCCATCGTTCACAAGAAGCTGTTCTTCTTTGTTGGGCAAGAGTGGAAGCGGATTCGTCAGCTGGCACAGACGCAAAACCTCACGCTGCCAACTACGGCCGAACTGGCGGGCAACTTCACGGGTGCAGGAGTGACCCTCAAGGCGCCGACAGCTGCAGGAAGTCTCCCGCCAGGCTGCACCATCACCGCCAATGTGCTGTCGCCGCAATGCATCACGCCCGACGGGGCTGCCATTGCCGCGGTCTTTACAAAGATGGCGACGGTGGCTTCCACATTCAGTAATACGGACCAGGCTTCAAACGCGATTTTTCAGCCCAACAATCCGCAAAACTGGCGGGAAGATATCGCTCGTGTTGACTATCAGCTGAACAGCGCCCACGCCATCTTTGGCCGCTACATTCACGACGACCTTAACCTGATTGATGCGTTTGGAACGTTTGTGCCTGGCAACAGCCTGCCTACCACTCCCACCAACCGCATACGTCCCGGATATTCCATCCAGGCTTCAGACGTATGGACCATCAATCCGCATCTCATCAACGAGGCGAAGTTCAACGTTTCCTGGAATAAACAGCGCATTCCGCCTTCGGGAACCCTGTGGGAGCGGTCAACTTATGGGTTCCAGTTCACCCCGCCGCTCGGGTTCGTGGGAACCTTCCCCAATGGAATTCCTCACATAACCTTTAACGGGCTCGGAGGCGCCGCAGCCACGTCAGGACCTGCCGGGATCCCGGGTCCATTCTTCTCGTTGCTCGCTCCTACCGTTGATATCAGCCCTACCGATAACCTGACTTGGACGCTGGGAAGCCACACTCTGAAGTTCGGGATGATGTTTGCCCGCAATCGTAAGGACCAGAATTCGCGCACGGACTCTTATGACGGCAGAATAGTTTTCGCGACCAGTGCAGCCACAACTGGCGTCACTTCTACGGGTGATCCTGTCGCCGATGCGCTCATGGGAAACTTCCAGAGTTTCTCACAGCCGTCAGCTGACCCGGTCGGCCATTTCCGCTACGACAACACCGAGGGCTATGTCAACGACAGTTGGAAGGTTGCCCGGAAATTGAGCCTGGAAATAGGTCTTCGTTATCAGTACATAGGGGCGACTTACGTTCAAGGCAATAACGTCGCCAACTTTGACCCTGCCCTCTATGTTCCTGGCGTGACCGTGACGGGCAAAAATGCCAACATCCCTGGTGCCGGCAGTCCTGGTCTCTTCAACACGCCAACAGGTCCAATTTTGCTCAACGGGTTAGTGCGCCCGGGGAGTGTGCCTGCAGACCAATTGGTTCGTGTGCCTGGCGGAAACAGCCCTATCGTATTGGCTACTACTAGTGGAGGTTCCCGCGGACTCTATGCTCCAAAAAACCTCTTTGCGCCCCGTTTTGGTTTTTCCTTCTCGCCGTTTAACGATGACAAGACGGTGATTCGCGGGGGTTTCGGTATCTTCTACGATAAGCCCGAGGGCAACATTATCTTCGGGCAAACCGGGGTAGTGCCCTTTCTGTCGTCGGTGCAATACAACAATAGCAATCTGTCGAACATTACCGGCGGCGCTGGGTCGGCTCCGACCATTTTCGGCATGAGTGCGGTCGACCCGAACTTCAAGAACGCCTATTCCATGCAGTACAGCTTTGGTATACAGCATGAGCTTCCGTATGGAGTGCTGGGAGAGGTGAGCTACGTCGGCAACCAGGGACGGCATGAGGTTCGCCAGCCCAATATCAATGTACCATCATTGACTCTGACCGATGCCAATCCAACCATGCAGACCAATCAGTTACGTCCCTTCGTGGGCTATACGGATATCACCCAATTCCGCAGCGACAGCAACTCGAACTACAACGGCCTGCAGTTTTTTGCCACCAAGCGGAAAGGCAACCTCCTGGCCAGCGTCAGCTACACCTGGTCGAGAGCGCTGGGCGATACCAGCGGCATCAATGACAACCCTGAACCGGAATGCGCTTTCTCCTGCATTCTGCCCAACGGACAGGCTATAACCTGGCGGCAATTCGACTACGGGCCGCTGACCTTTGACCGGCAGCACGTCCTGGTATTTACCTACAACTACGCATTCCCGTTCTTCCGGGCCCAGCAAGGTCCTCTCGGGGTTGCTCTTGGAGGTTGGGAGTTAGGCGGCATTACCCGCTTCCAGACCGGCGCACCCTTGACCGTAACGGCCGGCAATCTAAATGTTGGAAACTTGCCCTTCACTCGCCGCGCAGATTTCTTCCCGGGTGCACCGTTATATTCCGGATATACCTGCCCGTCGGTGACCAAGTGCTGGTTCAATCCGGGGGTTGTCAAGGACCCTATCACCAAACTGACGATCAATAACACACCTGCTTTCCTGACATCGGGCGCGTTGGATCCAACCCTCGCCACTCAGATCGGCGATGCCCCGACAGGAAACATCATCGGTCCGGGATACTTCAACTGGGATGTTTCCGCGCGCAAGAAGTTTAACCTGCCCCACGAAGGCATGAATCTGATGTTTCAGTTAGATCTCTTTAACGTCTTCAATCACTCCAATTGGGGCAATCCAGGCACGAGTGCCTCAGGAGGTCTCGGCATCATCACCTCATCTGCACCTCCACGCCAGCTCCAGTTCGCTTTGAAGTTCAACTTCTGAACTGTGGGGGAGGACTCTGTTGCGAGAACTACAGGTTCTCGCAACAGAGTTCCAGGTTAACTGTTTCATATGTTGGCCTCTTGAGGAAGCGATCCTCCGAGCAGCCTTGGGAGGCCCTGGTGACTGATTCGCTGATGCTCGTACGGGGCAGTCGTGGCCCCCTCGCGCCAAACCCAGAGCTTGTCTATGCATGAAAATGTAATGAAGCACCATCTTTTGCAACAAGAGAATTAAGAAGAATAAGGAGACGCCAATGACATCAGTAAGGCGCATTTTACTACGGGCCAGCGCGTTGCTCGCAGGAGTCCTCATTTTACTGGCGGCTAAGCCCACGCATGCCGCCCCGAACAACCCCGCATGTAGCGGTGCCGGGCAAAGCAGCCAGACACTCTACGTGGCCACGAGCAACAAGGTCTTTGTCTACTCCCTTGGAGAGACCAGTCCGCGCCTGATCATTACCGGCGGCCTTGCCAGCGTCACACAGATTGCGACAGATGCAGCGGGAAAGCGCTACGTCAGCAATTTCGGTACTGGGCCGAGTTACGCAGACAGCTCTGTCACTGAATATGAGCGCGGGCATACTTCGCCGACGTTCACGAGGACAGTGGGTGCGTTCTCTGCTTCGGGCGTGGCCGTTGACGCCCAGGGAAACGTGTTCGTGAGCTCATATTACCGCAACACAGTTTCGGTCTATCACCCCGGTCAAGTCACTCCGTTTCTGGTCTTTGACAAGGGCATTACAAGCCCTGACCGGTTGGCGGTCAGCGGTACAAGTCTCTATGTAGCGGAATCAGGATTGGGAGAAATCCTGCAGTTCTCTTCCGGCTCGCCGGCCGCTACTCCCTTGACTCTCACTCTGAAGCCACCAGACACGTTGCCGCCCTTTGGCGGGCAAATTCTCGGCGGACCCTTTGTTGTTGGGTCCGATGGCACGGTATATGCCAGCGGAGCCGCCACCGGACCTGAGATGGGAGGCGGAGATTTTATCAATGTGTTCGCCCCGGATCAACCTTCGCCGCGTGCTAGCGCTGTGGTATTCACGGGACCCTCCGCGCAGTCTGCTCCCGGTGTCGCGGTTAGGGATGACGATCTTTATGCCGCCACGAACGACAACAATGCGGCCTACCAGTATGAAGTAGACAGGAACCTGACGCTGGTCCGCACGATCACGACTGGTTTAAACCACTCGGGTTTGATCGCTCTCGACGCAGGCGGTTGCTTGTATGCCGGCAATATAGATGGCCGGGTGACTGTCTATCCGCCGGGTGCGACCAAGCCGTCGCAGATCATTACAGTTCCTGGTGGCGGCCCACTCTATACTCTCCTCATCGGGCACTAATACCGCGGATGAGGATCTAGCTATTCCGCGGCGACCACGGAGATCACCCGGTGAGACCAAAACCAAACACCTAGGTCCGTGCTCAAGGCAACTTATCAGCCGAAACGACTGGCCGCGGTGGCTCCGATGTGCAATCCGAGTCAATCGTGACCCTGCGCTCATGCCAAATGGGGACAGATCACTTTTTGGCAATGACAGGGGAGATGCCAGTGACGCGCCCCTTCACAGGAGCGGCGTCATTCTCTGTCCGGATGGTCAGTTCCTGCCCTAAACGTAACCGACTGAGAACATAATCTGGGGCGTCAAAGGCTATCTCCTTGGTACCATTGAATAATTGCCAGGCACTGAATCGCGCCGTTGATCAGATTAGGAGGACCAAAATGAAAAATGCAAATTCGGGCGCTTACCCTGCTTACAAACAGCAGGCAAGTTCGCAAGCGTGCGCCGTTCTAAGGAATATGGCTACTTTGATTTTGCATGGACCTGCCTGGAAGACATTTGCTTGTCGAGGACTGGCCGCTTTCATTGTTCTGGCCGTCATGCTTCCGCCGGCCTGGGCAAGCGATAGCTGCAGCGCCAAGCAGGCTGCGTTAGAAATATTTCTCAACGCGCAACCAAACCATTGCGTCCAGGATGCTGAGTGCGACGGATATTACCTTAGCGTTGACGCTTGTGCCCCTCCCGTAGCCATGGCCAAGCCGGGAGTCATCAAGGCACAGGAACCACAACTATTAAAGCTGCAAGATGAGGTTCGCGAGGCATGCGCCGATTCCTGGAACCAGCGTCCGGCATGCTCGCCGATTTCTTTTCAAGCGAAGTGCCGTGAAAATCGCTGCGTCAACGCTGCGCCGGCGGCCAAGGCAGAATATCCTTATGCAGTTATCCGCCACGAGTGCGCGCCCTGGGATGGGCCAGCGATTGGAATTCACCTGACCCAATCGGAAGCCAGGGAACACGAGGTTCCTGCGCCTTCCCTCAACATATCGGTATGGCGCGGATTGCCGCCGCCCACCGACAAACCCATTCCCTTGCGCACCGGAGGAGTAGGTATAGCAACGCGCTGTCTCAGCCTTGAAAAGTGCGAGACTGCCACTAGCGCTACGATTACCTTCACGAGTTATGATGAAAACTCGGTTTCAGGAAGTTATGAGCTGAAATTCAAAAATGGCGATATCGAACGCGGATCGTTCCACGCGGATTGGCAGGATTATCATGAATTGTGTGGGTGAGGCAGCGACCAATTAAAATATTCGCACCGATGAGAGCCCTCTTCCGAAGCATTTTCTTCTTTGCAACAACGTGCACGGTTGTCTGGGCTGCGCCCCGGCAGCACACCGTAACCTTCGGCTATACTAAAATTTGAGCCGATTGAGCAGTTAGAAATTGGATTACTAAAAAACTCGACGACATCGTGGGCATCGCGTAGAACCCGACTGGCCACACGTTTAATTCAATCGAAAACAACGATGCGCTTCGAGCCGGCTGCAACCGGTTGATCATAACTGATGACAACTTCGCAAGAATATCCCGGAGCCCTACTCCTTTGTTTTTGCCCGGCTCATCATCCAAAACTTTGCGAGCGATATCCGAACCCCATCTTGCAGACGTGTGCCCGAGATAGCAATCTCGTGGGATGACCCAAAAAAACGCGGTCTAGCAGCCAAGCATGGAGGGCGAGTTCCAGCCAACGGCTGGACCTACGACCACTACCGCAATGAATACGATGCCCTTTGGAATGAAGGCTGGTGCCTCAAGTTCCTGCAGCCATACGTGGCGCCTGAAGATTCTGCAAGCATATTGAAGGGCCGGTATCTCCATTGAGCGGAGATCCCTGCTGAAGCATTCAGTACCGAACCAAGTCAGAGGTATCCAGGGGGTAAAACCATGAACTGTTTTCAGGTACCAGCCTGTTAGGTTAACTTTTCAAATTGTTAGATTAACCCTATGAAACTTGACTCAACTGGGTCCTAGACGGAGAATATCGAGGCCCTAACAGACAGCTAGACAATTTAAGACGACACTGGCGGAAGTGTGTGCTTTTGTGAGTTTGGCACTGCTTAAACTTTCAAGGATGCATCGGGGCGGAAATGCTCTTCCAGGGGGTCGGGTAAGCGCAGAGAAAGACCATGAAGACCGTGAAAACGTCGGCAGAGGTAAATTCCTAGGAGAACCCATGTTACAGCGAATGACTCTTACCCTTCAGCAAATTCCCGCGGGCAAGGCAATAAAACAAGCTGGCCAATTGGCGGCACTTCCATTCATTCTCGTTGTCCTGCTGGGACTCCTGGGCCTTCCAGCGCTTGGGCAGGTTAGTGTCCTGACCCAAAACGCCGATACCGAGCGCGATGCAGTCTACAGCAATGAGATACAGCTTACGCCGACCTCCACCATCCACAAGCTCTTTACTACGACGACGCTCGACGACCCCGTGATGGGACAGGCGCTGATTCTCGGCGGAGTGAACGTGTCTGGCTTTCCAACCAACATCCTTTTGGTTGCCACCTCGCCGAACCATAACGCGGGCGGAACAAGCGCCTATGCATTCGACGCGGACACAGGAAGGCAACTCTGGCGATTGGGTCTGGGAACCAACGCCCCTTTCAATACGGCGACGCCCGTGTTGGACCCCAATTTGGGCCCGCATGGGGCGCTCTTCGTGGTGACCAAGGATAGCGCCACCAATACGAACAGCTTGCATGCGATTGATGTTATTGCCGGAGCCGAACTCCCCGGAAGCCCAATCACCATCTCGGCCACGTCCAACGGAGTCGGCTTCAATTCGGGCCAGGAGAATGCCCGCGCGGCGCTCTTGGACATAAACGGCACCATTTATGTAGCGTTCTGCCACATGACGGACTCAGGCACCTATCACGGCTGGCTGATCGGCTACAAATACACGAACGGCTCTGGCTTCAGCCAGAACGGCGTATGGTGCGACACCTGCGCCAACGCCGGAAACCAGGGCGGGCTTTGGGGGGGCGGCGACGGCACCGCCTATGATGGGACGAACATCTTTGTCGAAACCGGCAACGGCTCGATTGGTAACGGGGACTGGTCGATGAGCATCGTGCAGATAAGCCCATCCGCGCTTGGCACCGTGACCTCCTCCTTCCTGCCGCCAAATGCGCAAACCCATAGCAACAGTGACCAGGATCTGAACGGCGGTGGCATGGTGATCATGCCGGGGACCGGAGGCAAGATCTTCCAGGGACCGAGCAAGTATGGCTCCCTGTATCTGGTGGATTCAGCGCATCTTGGCAACGCCGCCATCAACACCTACAGCACGAATTCGACCATTGGCCATTCCCCGATCGCTTGGAATTCCGGTTCCGCGCAGTATGCCTACATTTGGGCTAGCGGAAGTGCCCTCCAGCAGTTCTGCTATGCCGGAGGAAACACCGGCAGCGGGCCGTGCAAGCAATCCTCGTTTACCGGCGGCGGCACGCTGGCCATCTCCTCGACGCCTACCGGCGGGAGCGCCATTCTGTGGGCTTTTGGAGGCAGCGAGCTGCACGCCATGAATCCGGCGGATGTTTCCGCTCCCGATTATTGGAACAGCAATATGTCCTCCGGTGATGCCACGGGAGCGGGCGGGGCATTTCAATACCTTGCCATCGCGAACGGCAAGGTTTATGTGCCGGCCGGCAACACGATCATCGCCTATGGCTCGGTAAACACTTGCACTACGGTGCCGACGGCGCCGAGCGGTCTGGCGGCGTCAGCTGTTTCAAGCAATCAGGTGAACCTGAGCTGGACGGCCAGCACTACGACCTGCACGGGAGGCGTTGTTTACAACATCTTCCGCAGCACGACCAGCGGCTTCACGCCTTCCAGCAGCAACCAGATTTCCAGCGGAGTAAACGGAACCACTTTCAGCGACACCACGGCTCAGCCCAGCACAACATACTTTTACGTTGTCGAAGGAGTCAATTCCGCTGGAAGCTCTCCAGCATCCAACCAGGCCTCTGCGACAACTCCTTCAGGCTGCATGCCGCCGACGGCGCCGAGTGGGCTTGCTGCCACGGCGACTTCAAGTAACGCGATTAGTTTAAGTTGGGGGGCGGTCACGACGACGTGTACGGGTGGGGTGACGTACGACGTGTTCCGCAGCACGACCAGCGGCTTCACGCCTTCCACCAGCAATCAGGTCGCCAGCGGGGTGACGACGGCCTCCTTCGTCGACTCGGGACTGACGGCTTCAACTACGTATTTCTACTTGGTTGAAGCAGTCGACACCGGCGGCACCTCGGCCGCGTCGAACCAGGCTTCCGCGACAACTCTGCCGCCGGGGAATGTGTGTCCGCGATTTGCGCCGGGGAGCGTGGTGAATCCGCCAGTCGATCTATTCAGCTCGGGCGGGACGCTGACGGTGAACTTGGCGTACAACACGGATACAGATGCGGCCGGGCGAACGGTCTACTGCTTCACCACGTCCACTGGGGCGGAGTCGCCGACGCTGCATGTGAATCCAGGCGATCATTTGACGATCAATTTGACCAACGCATTGCCGCCGGCCACCGGCGGGATGACGGTGAACAGTCCCTGCGGGCCGTCGTCGCTGATGAACGCCTCGTCGGTGAATATTCACTACCACGGGACGAACATGTCCCCGGCGTGCCATCAGGATGAAGTGATCCACACGCTGGTGAATTCGGGACAGAGCTTCACCTACAACGTAACGTTTCCAACCGACGAGCCGCCCGGACTCTACTGGTATCACCCGCACGTGCACATGAATTCGGAAACGGGAGTGCTGGGCGGAGCCACGGGCGCGATCGTGGTCGAGGGGATTCAGAACTTAGTGCCAGCGGTGGCCGGGTTGCCCACGCGCATTCTCGTGGTGCGCGACAACACGCTGGCGGGGACGGGCGGAGCGGGATCGCCCTCGAAGGACCTGTCACTCAACTACGTGGCCATTGATTCGCCGTCGGAGACGCCGGCGATCATCCAGATGAAAGCGGGCGAGCAGCAGTTCTGGCGCGTGCTGAACGCGTCGGCGGATACGCCCATGGACTTGCAGCTCGTGTATGACGGCGTGGTGCAGCCGCTGACGGTAGTGGCGCTGGACGGCGTGCCCACCGGCTCGCAGGACGGAGGCGGGCAGGGCACAGCCATCACCAAGCAGGACATTTTGCTTTCGCCAGCCGGCCGCGCCGAGTTCATCATGACCGGACCAACGGCCTCGGTCAGCAGCGCTTCGCTGATCACA
Organism: Terriglobales bacterium; assembly: GCA_035487355.1. Classification (NCBI taxonomy): domain Bacteria; kingdom Pseudomonadati; phylum Acidobacteriota; class Terriglobia; order Terriglobales; species Terriglobales bacterium. Next base: position 15,047 of record DATHMF010000009.1, read on the forward strand.
CTGGCCGTGGATACAGGAGCGTCCGGAGCCAGCGTTCCGCAGCGCACGCTGGCCAACATTCAGCTCAGCGCTACGGCGCTGGCGCCGGTGCACTCGGCGGCAGTCGGCAAGGCGGGACCGCAGCGCTTCGCGGGATTGGCAGCGGCGACGCCGAACACCACGCGCTCGCTGTACTTCTCCGAGTCGAGTCCGGACTTCTTCATCACCGTCAACGGGGCCACGCCCGCGGTCTTCAATCCCAACAATCCGCCGGCGATCGTGACCACGCAAGGATCGGTCGAAGACTGGACGGTGGAGAACCGCACCACCGAGGTGCACGACTTCCACATTCACCAGATTCACTTCCTGCTGTTGCAGCGCGACGGCGTGGCCGTCTCCACCGATGACATGCAGTATCTGGACACGGTGCACATTCCGGCGTGGACGGGAACAGGGCCGTATCCGAACGTGACCGTGCGCATGGACTTCCGCGGGCTGGACATCGGGGACTTCGTCTACCACTGCCACATTCTGTCCCATGAGGACAGTGGGATGATGGCCATCATCCGGGTGATTCCGCCGGTGCAAATCAACGCGGGCGGCCCGGCGGTGGCTCCGTTCGTGGCCGACGCGGACTTCTCCGGCGGCGCGACCATCAACCACGCCAACACGATTGACCTGAGCGGGGTGACCAATCCGGCGCCCATGGCCGTGTATCAGACGGCTCGGGTCACGGCGGCGGTCGGCGCGGGCACGACGTTCAGCTACACGATTCCGGGCTTCGTTCCCGGATCAAGCCAGCTCGTGCGCCTGCACTTTGCCGAAACATTCCACACCACGGTTGGCTCACGCGTCTTCAACATAAGCATCAACGGCACGCAAGTGCAGGCCAACTTCGACATCTTCGCGGCGGCCGGCAACGCGGCCAACAAAGCGGTGATCAAGGAGTTCACGGCCAACGCCGATGCCAACGGCAATTACGTGATCCTGTTCACCACGGTCACCGACAAGGCGCTGGTGAGCGGCATCGAAGTGATGGCGGGCGAAACCAGCACTACATGCACGCCCCCGAGCACGCCCACGAATCTGGCGGCCACGGCCGTTTCCAGCAGCCAGATCAATCTGACCTGGACGGCGAGCAGCTCGTCCTGCACGCCGACCTACAACGTGTACCGCAGCACCACGCCCAGCTTCACGCCGTCGTCGGCCAATCTGGTGGCCAGCGGGTTGACCACCACGGCGTTCTCCGATACTGGGTTGAGCGCTTCGACCACTTACTACTACCTGGTGGTGGCGGTGACCTCCGGCGGCATGTCGGCGGCGTCGAACCAGGCCAATGCCACCACGCAGCCGGCTGCATGCGGCGGTGCGCCCACTACGCCTACTGGGCTGAGCGCCACGGCCATCTCGACCAGCGCGATCAACCTGGGCTGGACGGCGAGCACGGCTCCGTCGAACTGCACCATCACCTACAACGTGTACCGCAGTACGACAGCGGGCTTCACGCCTTCGAGTGCCAACCAGGTGGCCAGCGGCTTGACCACTACGGCGTATTCGGACACGGCGCTGACCTGCAGTACCCCCTACTACTACCTGGTGGTGGCGGCAGACGCATTCGGTTCCTCGGCGGCGTCGAACCAGGCCACGGCCACAACCCAGGCCTGTGCTTGCAGTGCTGCGCCGACCACGCCTACTGGGCTGAGCGCGACGGCGGCATCGAGCAGCGCGATCAACCTGGGCTGGACGGCGAGCACGGCTCCGTCTGGCTGCACGATCACCTACAGTGTTACGCGCAACGGGGCGGCGGCCGCGAGCGGCCTCACCGGCACGATGTTCGGTGATACTGGGCTGGCCTGCAACACGGCCTACACGTACACGGTGACGGCGGCAGACGCATTCGGTTCCTCGGCAGCGTCGAGTCCGGCCAGCGCGACAACGTCGCCCTGCGCGGGCGTGCAGATCAACGCGGGCGGGCCGGCGGTGGCGCCGTTCTCCGCCGACGTGGATTTCACCGGAGGCGCGACGATCAATCACGCCAACGCCATCAACTTGAATGGCCAGCCCAACCCGGCGCCCGCGGCGGTATACCAGACGGCGCGTGTGACGGCGACGCCCGGCGCGGGCACGACGTTCAGCTACACGATTCCCGGCTTTACCGCGGGATCGAGCCACACCGTGCGGCTGCACTTCTGCGAAACGTTCTGGACAGCGGTCGGTCAGCGCGTGTTTAACGTGAGCCTCAACGGGACGCAGGTACTCCCCAACTTCGATGTCTTCAAGACGGCGGGTGGGCAGAACCGCGCACTCATCCAGTCGTTCATGTCCAACGCCAACTCGAACGGCCAATACGTGATCGTATTCACCAGCGTCACCGACAAGGCCCTCATCAGCGGCATTGAGGTCCAGTAACCGCCGCTGCAACGCTCAGCGGGCGCGATTTTTCATCGTGCCCGCCGAGCGCATTCCAACTCCATCCACCACGGAGGGCGCTCGTTCGGCGACAAAGCCACTTCTGAGTATGTAACTCTACTCCTTGATGCCAAGCAGTTCTCTGAACGATCGACATTTTGCACTTTATCGTTTGCTAGAACCCTGCGAATCCGGAATTGTGAAGCGTCCCGCAACTGCACCCTGCCTTCAACCTCCCCGCGGTATAAATGGGAACATGGTGTGGCTTTTCTGGAAAGAAAGAGACGAGTAACATCTGGCGTCGTGCGGCCCAAGCCCATTCGCGCGGCGAAACGGTAACCCTCTTCGAGATGTCCTCCGTTTTTACGTAACAATAATGTAACGATAAGGTGTTCTTGCTGGGTCTTAGACGTACTTACTGAGCCACCTGCGCCCACTAAGTTTGTTGTAAAGCCCGTTACGGTATCGCCCTTTCACGGCGATACCTCAGACTAAGAATGAGTCAAGGCCCAGGAAAATCTGGGTCCAATAAGATATACGAAAGATTACATTAACGTACTTCAACAGGGCTAGTGAGTACCATCAGAAAGCGTTTCTATCACGGCAGTGGGCCTAACGTGCCCACGCGACGGCTTTGTCTTATCTATCCTTAATATATATCCCTATAAGATGGTCTTCTCTGAAGGTAAGGCCCAAAACCCTTGCTGCCACCGCACTTAGTGAGTACAGGAAGAGGGCACGGCCGTCATCGTGCTTTCAACGAATCTGAAAACTCAGAAGTCAGCCTCAGATCGCTCGCCAGAGATAGGGAATTGTGTCCTTTTTGTGTCCTTCGCAGTCATACTCCATTCGATTTTCCCAACTTTTTCAACGCTTGCTGGAATCCGTCCATGCGGGCATTTAGTTGTCAAGTTAGTGTTAGAACTGCACTTAGTATCTGGGCAACCAATCGGGAAACCTGACTCTTAATCAGTAGGTTGAAGGTTCGATTCCTTCCCCGCTCACCATTTATCTAATATCAAAGGCAGCCAAAACAAGGCTGCTACACCCTGGCTTTTGATTCGCGCGGGACGGCGCTCATCAAAAGCTCATCAGTTTCTTGCTCAGGGTTTCGCCTGGCGGCTCAAACACAAAATTGAAACACGGACCGGCAGTATTCGGTCACGGCACACCGTAGGCATAGTTGGAATTCGGGCGATCAAAGCATCCAGCTTTAACGAACCGCCGCGGCTTTCAACGACAGACTTTGCAGGCTTTGCAGATAAGGCGTTATTGATATGCTTCGAGTCTTGCTAACAGGCGTTTTGAAAGATTTAGGATTCAGGATGGCAGCAGCATGAACAATGAATTCATTTACTGCACCCAGCAATGTCTCGGCTTCTTTTACGGTATAGACCTGCTTAGGTGTCATTGCAGCATCGCCCCAGGCTGTCTTCACGCTCTCAAGCAGAGAGACCATTTCGGTATAGACTTCTTTCTTCTTTTTTAAGGCAGAGGTGCTCTCCGGCATTCGACTGACAGCTCCATTGAACTGGCTCAATATCTGCTGCCAGTTCTTGTTTTGCATTTTCTGGGTCTTCAGTTTGGGACCCATTTTCTGCAGTCCGAAATCCATGATCCGCATGAGATGGAAGACACAGGCGGTTCCCCGGCCCACGGCCAGGCAATTCCCCGCTTCCACGATGTCATTGGCAATTTCTGGATATATTTCAGCCACGAGCGGAGAAAAGCGCGGATTCTTTCCGTAGTAGTGAGGTCTTTCCATGCGCAGAAAAACATGATCTGAGAGTTCTTCCGCCAGACGGCTTTGCAGTTCGATGATGGACTGACTGTAGGTACGAACGTTATGGGAAGAGCGCAGCTCTTTCATGACTCTGCGAACATGTTCTCCGGTATCATGCAGGCCTAACTGATCACAGTATTGTTCTATTTCCTGGTAAGAAGGAAGCACCAAGTTAATGGCTTCAAGAGGAATCATATCTTCGGCTTCTCCGCAGCCGCCTCCATACTCGACCAGGGTGCGAATGTAATCTATCCCACGGACAAGCCGCACGAATTTGTCACCATAAAATCTCAAGATTGTTAACAGACTCGAAGGCTTATAGCGCCAATGATGGGGCGGGTCCGCAACTTCGCTTGGTTGATAGCGGTCTGGTTTGATCATCATGCGCATATTGACTTCCCTCAGAAATTGCTCAGCCAGCGTTGCTCAGCTTTTCGTGTGCTTATTAATTCGAGTGCCTATTAGTTTTGTAGCCAGGCTCAGTCGTATATCGCTTCTGCTGGCAGAGTGCAACTTCTTTCCTCACAAATGAGTGCGTTTTTCAATGCAAAACAAATTGAACCCAAACTAGATGGCATAAGCAGTCTTGAATGAGTCGGTTAGAGGTTTGGTGTGGAATTTCAAGCACGGCAGCGAGATCGCTATCCTGTTTTATTGGACGAAACGTCAAAAGCTTCGTTATTCATTGCCAGTAGCTTGTGGAACGGTCTGTATTGTGAGCGTGCCATTAGCAAGACCGGGCGCCGAAGCATTGATAACAATCGGGCCGGAGGAACCGCTTGCCCTGAGAATGGCAAAGCACCGCCCCTGGAAGGCGTGACGTTCAGTAGCCTGGAACGGCTCGTGACTGGCATTATCTCCGCTGTCTACGGCCACAATTGTTCCCGGGCCGGAGGTTTTGAAGCTGATCAGATTACCGGCATCGGGCACCAGGACTCCGTTTTCATCTACGATTGTGGCTGTAATGTAAGAAACATCATCCCAAGAAGCGACAATTTTCTCGCGATCGGTAGTGAGCAAAAGTTTTGCTGGTTTGCCAGCAGTCTGGAGTTCGTGAGTAGCGGCGATTTTGCCGCGGTTTGTTCCCACCGCTTTAAGTGTTCCTGGTGCAAATGGGACAGTCCAGGTACGTGGTGTGTCATCGGAAGGACGCGGTTGCGAGCCCAGGGATTTCCCATTTAGGAAAAGCTCGACTTTGTCACAGTTGCTGTATACCTCAACGTCTTCTTCATGGTCGCGCCCAGTATTGGTTTGCGGCGTCCAATCAGGGAACAATACTTGTACACGCCGTTGCATCCAAGCTTCGTTGCCAGCATCTGCCGGTGCAACCTTGATTGGATGCACACGCCGGGTGATGTACACCGTCGGTTTTTCGCTCCACCAACTTTGTCTCTGGAAGGCAAGCGGGCGTGGCGTACCGGTGCGGTCCAGCAATCCGGCTCCGGCAGCGACGGTAGGCCATACATGCGCCTCACCCAGGTAATCAACACCGGTCCAGAGGAACTGGCCGGCATATGGAGGATTGTCACGCAACGCCAGCCAGGCTTTGTAATCGTGGCCATTTTCAGTGCCCAGAATTGTACGGCTCGGCTTGGCCTGATGAGCGGCGAGAATTTCGTTCTCACGATAGTTCTGGCCGACAACATCGAGCAGGTCAGCCAAGCCATTATCGTAGTCATGACTTACGTTGGGCCGAAAGAGCGCTTGCGTAACTGGCCGCGTAGGATCGAACTTATGGCACACTGCGACCAGTGAACTGAGCGTCTGTTTGGCAGATTCGGCATTTGTGGTATCACGAATTTCATTGCCCACACTGTAAATCACGATGCTGGGATGATTGCGGTCTCTCTGCACGGTGTCGCCGGCATCGCGAAGGGACCAGTCTTGAAAGTAGAGATGGTAGTCGTAAGGATTCTTAGCGACAGTCCAGGCGTCGAACATTTCATCCATCACCAGGAATCCCATGCGGTCGGCCAAGTCAAGAAATTCAGGTGCTGGCGGATTGTGCGCGGCGCGAATCGCATTCACACCCAGTTGTTTCAATAATTCCAGCCGGCGCTCCCAGGCACGCAAAGGTACTGCCGCGCCCAGCGCGCTGGCATCGTGGTGCAGGCAAACGCCTTTGATTTTCAGGTTGCGTCCGTTGAGCCAGAAGCCGGTTGCGGCATCGAAGTGAAAATCACGAATACCAAACGTGACGTCTTCGTCGTCAAAAGTGACATCTCCGGAACGCAGACGAACGATTGCGCGATAGAGATGCGGGTGCTCGATATCCCAAAGCGATGGAGCACGCACGGTGATCTCCTGCTGAAAGTCGGCGGGTTTGCCCGGCGCAATGGTTTGCGATTTACTTTTAACGGTTTGCACCGGCCTCTGATCAGGACCGAGTAAAGTGATTTCGAGTGTTACGTTCTGTGGCGTGTCCGATTGATTGACAACACTACTCTGCACGCGTACCGTCGCTTGGCCGGCAGTAACATTGGGCGTGGTGATGAATGTTCCGTAATGTTCGAAATGGACTTGGTTGGTTACCACCATGCGAACGTGGCGGTAAATGCCCGCGCCGCTGTACCAGCGAGAGGCGGGTTGGCCTGAGTTATCGGCCCGCACAGCGATCAGGTTGCTTTGGGTGCCACCGAAATTAAGGTGCCCGGTAAGTTCATAGCGAAAGCTGACGTATCCATAGGGCCGCTTACCGAGATGGAAGCCGTTGATCCAGACGTCGCTGTTCGCCATGACACCATCGAAATCAATAAACACGCGGCGATCAGAGTAATCTGATGGCAGGGCGAAATGCTTGCGATACCAGCCGATGCCAGCGGGCAGGAAACCACCAGCGGCGCCAGCAGGGTTGGCACCGTCGAAGGGGCCTTCAATGCTCCAGTCATGGGGAACATTCAGAGTGTGCCATGCGGCATCATCAAATTGATTTGTTTCCGCGTCTGCAGAATCACCCTTGCTGAAACGCCAATCGCTGTCGAACGAGTTGCTGACACGCACTCGCTCTGAATGCTGGGCCGACGGAACAGCACTCGCCGAAACCACAGCGAGTGAAACTGCAATCCAGATCTGAAATACTGCACAAATGGCGAGTTGTGTATGAAGGTGCCGCTTCATTGTTTGTCCCCAAGAGCATCTCGATTGATAACGGGTTCCCCCTGCTTAACTGTCAGCTTTAACCCGGAGATGTCGAGTTTTTCGGCGTGTTCAATCACCAGACCTTTTTCTGCTGACACATTGCAATTCTTGAACTTGATGTTTTGAATCGGGCTATCTTTCAAACCGCGGATCACGCCTGCAGACTTAGCTGTGCCAGTAACGTTGATGAGGGTTATGTTGCGGAATACAGGCAAGGGCTTCGCCGGTGGAGCGATGGGTGGGACCATTCGCCACTCCATGTTGAATTCAAACGCCTGGCGCACATCACGCATCTGAATGTTGCGGAAGACAATGTTTTCCACGATGCCGCCACGATTAGGCTGGGTTTTAAAGCGGACGACGGCCCAGTTGTCCGCTTCGGCGATGGAATCACGTACTTCAACGTTGCGTATGCCACCGGAAGTTTCGCTTCCCATGGCGACCCCGCCGTGTCCGTAGGCGAAGCGGCATTTCTCGATCACGATATCTTCGCTAGGCCGGTTGACCCGCAGCCCGTCGGCATCTTTGCCCGACTTGATGGAAATATCGTCATCGTTGACGTCAATGTCGCAGCGGCGGATGCGAACGTGACGGCTGGAATCCACGTCAATGCCATCTGAGCTGGGGATATTGTGCGCAGCACGAATGTTGAGGTCTTCCACAACTACATCCTCGCTGTAGAGGACGTGCAGGCACCAGATCGCCTGGTTTAGCAAGTGCAGCCCCTTGATGCGCACTCGGCGGCTTTCCTGAAAGCAAATCAGTCGTGGGCGCCTTCTGCTTGGATCTTCCGGTGACACCGGGCCCTGATGTGGCTGGACAAGTTGCAGCCATTGGTCTCCCGAGCCATCGATCGTCCCTTCGCCGGAAAGTTCGACGCCGGTCAGATTGGTGGCGTTGACCAGGGCCGCCGGCCATTCACGCTCGACTCCTTCCCAGCGAGTGTTGACCAGCGGATAGTCGTTCAGGTCCGTGGAACCTTTCAGCACACCGTCTTTTTCAATAAAAAGATCAGCACCTTGTTTGAGGAATATCGCTCCGCTCAGGAATGTGCCCACTGGTATTATCACGACTCCGCCACCTGCGGCCGCGCAGCGATCAATTGCAGTTTGGATCGCGTTGGTGTTGAGTGTGCGACCATCGCCAACTGCGCCAAAGTCGGTGATGACATAAGCTTTCTTGTGGTTCGTGGCAGCGGCTGTAGCAGTGAACCCTGCCGTTAGTAGCAAAACTAAAAAAGCGGTCATCACGGTTTTCTTCATTGTCGCTCACAAATTGGCGTGTTATTTCTCAACACCGGGTACCTTCGCAATTTTGTCCCGCGTATGTTATCTGCGCAGACAGTGAATGATCAAGGCAGAGTGATATTTTTCGCAGGGCGAAATTACATCGTTGCCGATTTTCAAACTTCTTCGCTGCAGGATAAGATGGGGCGCATGTCGCAATCGCGCGTCGTCGGTATTCGCTTTAAGAAATTTCTAGCCGCAGTCTGTTTGGTATTTCTGGCATTTGTCACTGTCGCCGACGCGGCAGAAAGGACCAAATACAATTTCAATCCGAACTGGAAAGTTAAGGCTGGTGACTTAGACGGCGCTGAAAAGGCAGACTTCGATGATAGCTCGTGGAAGACTGTCTCGACGCCCTACGCGTGGAACGAAGATGACGCGTTTCGCAAGAGCATCCACGATCTGCCGGTGGGTATTGCGTGGTACCGCAAGCATTTCACGCTTCCTCCCGGGAGTGCGAACCAGAAAATCTTTTTGGAGTTTGAGGGCATTCGTCACGCGGGCGAGTTCTACCTCAACGGCAAATTCATCGGGCGGCATGAGAACGGCGTCATGGCTTTTGGCTTCGACATTACCGATGCCGCGAAACCCGCACCCGAAGAAAATGTTCTGACGGCGCGCGTTGACAACTCCTGGACATATCGCGAAAAAGCATCCAACTCGACGTTTGAGTGGGCAGACAGAAACTTTTACGCTAACTACGGCGGCATCAATAAGAGCGTCTACCTGCACATGACTGACCGCTTGTATCAGACGCTGCCGCTTTATTCCACGCTTGGCACCACGGGCGTGTATGTCTACGCGCAGGATTTCGACATTAAGGGTGGGAGTGCGCGGATCACGGCGGAATCGCAGGTGAAGAATGAGTACTCCGTTGCTAAGAAATTCACGTACGAGATAAGGCTCGAGGACCTGGACGGTAAGACGGTTGCGGCCTTTTCGGGAGGAAGCTACACGCTGGCGCCCGACAAAACGAAAACCCTGACGGCTTCGGCGAAAGTGAGCGGGCTGCACTTTTGGAGTTGGGGGTACGGCTATCTTTACACGGTCCACAGTGTTCTCAAGGTTGATGGTCATGCGGTTGATGATGTGGCCATACGCACCGGTTTTCGCAAGACCGAATTTTCGAACGGAATGGTCAAGTTGAACGATCGCGTGATCCATCTGAAAGGGTATGCACAGCGGACTACCAACGAATGGCCGGCCGTGGGGCTTTCCGTGCCGGCGTGGATGAGCGACTTCAGCAATCGTCTGATTGTCGAAGGCAACGGCAACCTGATTCGCTGGATGCATGTGACCCCGTGGAAGCAGGACGTGGAGTCGTGCGACCGCGTGGGATTGATGGAAGCGATGCCTGCAGGCGACGCCGAACGAGACGCGACCGGACGGCACTGGGAGATGCGCGTGGAGTTGATGCGCGACACCATCATCTACAACCGCAATAATCCCAGCATCCTGTTCTACGAATCGGGCAACAAAGGCGTTTCCGAGGAACACATGCGACAGATGAAGGCGCTTCGCGACCAGTTTGATCCGCATGGCGGCCGGGCAGCAGGTGCGCGCGAGATGCTCGACAGCAAGGTAGCCGAGTACGGCGGCGAAATGCTCTACATCAACAAGAGCCTTACCAAGCCGCTGTGGGCGATGGAATACTCGCGCGATGAAGGTCTGCGCAAATACTGGGATGATTTCACTCCTCCGTTTCACAAAGACAGCCCGGATTACAATCGGAACCAAGATTCGCATGCCATCGAAGATGTGCGGCGCTGGTACGACTATTGGCGTGAGCGTCCGGGAACGGGAGAGCGGACGAACGCCGGAGGTGTGAACATCATCTTTTCCGATTCCAACACCCATTTTCGCGGTGAGGAAAATTACCGGCGCAGTGGAGAAGTGGATGCCATGCGCATTCCTAAAGACGGCTATTTTGCCAACCAGGTGATGTGGGATGGCTGGGTGAATGTCGAAGAGCCGCGGATACACATCATCGGGCACTGGGATTATGCGCCCGGCGCGGAGAAGAACGTGTATGTGGTTTCGAGCGCCGAGAAGGTTGAATTGTTCGTCAATGGCGAATCAAAAGGGTTCGGGGAGCAAAGCTACCGATTTCTTTACACATTTTCCAATATCAAGTGGCAGCAGGGCACGGTGAAAGCAGTGGGCTATGATGCGAGCGGTAAGAAGATCGCCGAAGCCGAGTTGAAGTCCACAGGTACGCCTGTGGCAATTCGCCTGAGAATACATACCGGACCTCAGGGTTTGCTGGCCAACGGCTCCGACCTGGCCTTGGTGGATGTTGAAGCTGTGGATGTAGACGGCAATCGCTGCCCAACGGTCCTCAACATGATTCATTTTGATCTTCAAGGGCCGGCGGAGTGGCGCGGTGGAATTGCGCAGGGACCGGAAAACTATATCCTCTCCAAAGACCTGCCGGTGGAGGGCGGCATAAATCGTGTGATCCTCAGGGCTGGGCCACAAGCAGGAAAAATAACGCTCACTGCCAAATCCGATGGACTTCGACCGGCTTCGGCCGAGATTATTTCTCAGCCGGTGCAGGTGACCGGAGGCCTCTCACTCGAACAGCGGGACGCAGGTTTGCACACCTATCTGCTGCGCGGCCCTACCCCGGCTGGTCCTTCGTATCAGATGTCGAGTGCCATGGTGCACATCGCTTCAACAACCGCGGGCGCGAACTCTGAACAAGCCATTCGGAGTTTCGACGACAACGAAACCACTCACTGGGAGAACGATGGCAAGTTGGATACGGCATGGATCGAATACGCGTTTGATCATCCGGCGATGCCCGACGAAGTTGTGATGAAACTCATGAGCTGGCGCAACCGGTGCTATCCGATTCGCATTACGGTTAACGGAAAAGAAGTATTTGCGGGTACGACGCCGGTCAGCCTGGGATATGTGCACCTGCCGCTGAAACCCGTTACGGGAACACACATGCGCATCCAGTTGACCGCGCCCGCGCAGGGCCAAGGCGGAATCAATCTGACCGAGTTGGCGGATACCAAGGAGGGCGCGGCTACCGGCGTGGGCCTCACCAGCAACGGAACACTGAGCATCGTCGAGGTGGAGATTCATCAGGCACAAACTCCTCGAGGCAATTGAACTTTGAAGCTGTTCAGTTAACAAACTTGACCGCTAACCGAAAAAGCTCATACGATACAGCCGCAACCCATTTGTGAGAGACAAGCTGGTTTGCATCTAAAGGAACATCAGAAGTCACATACGAATCATGAGTAACAACGGCTTGCTTCACGCCAGCAACATTACAAAATCTTACGACGGGGTTTGTGCGCTCAAAGGCGTTTCCTTTGAACTTCGCGCAGGCGAGGTGCATGCGCTGGTGGGTGAAAATGGAGCGGGCAAATCCACGCTCATCAAGATCATCACGGGCGCGGTGCAGGCGGATTGCGGCCAGATCAAAGTGAACGGCAAGACCATCACGCACAATTCGCCCAATCTTGCAAAATCATTAGGGATCGCAGTCATCTACCAGCAACCAAGCGTTTTTCCCGGCCTCACGGTCGCAGAGAACATCGCACTGGGCCTTGAAAAAACGGAATTCTGGAGGACGGTGGACTGGAAAACCCGCCGCCGGCGCGCTTCCGAGTTGCTGGAGCGGATCAGCGCGAAGATTGATCCCGATGCTGAGGCGAGTGAACTGACCATGCCTCAGCAACAGCTCATGGAAATCGCGCGGGCACTCGGCGCCAATGCCAAAGTCCTGATCCTGGATGAGCCAACTGCATGCCTTTCCGAAAAAAATACTGAAAGTCTTTTCCGCATTTTGCAAGAGTTGCGTACCCAGGGTGTGGGGATCATTTACATTTCTCATCGTCTGGATGAACTGGCAGTCATTGCCGATCGGGTAACAGTGCTGCGTGATGGTTCGGTCATCACCACGCGCTCCATGTCTGAGGTGAGCCGTCAGGAGTTGATTCATTTCATGGTTGGGAGGGAGCTCTCCGCGGTTTTCCCAAAAAAAACCGTCCCGCTTGGAGCAACGGTTTTGGAACTTCGCCAGTTCAAGCGCCCGAGTACGGGCGGCGCAGGAGTGAATCTTTCAATTCGAGCAGGTGAAATCGTGGGATTTGCCGGACTGGTGGGCGCCGGGCGGACCGGACTGGCCAAAACTATTTTCGGTTTAACGCCAGCGGAGTCTGGAGAGATTCTGGTACACGGCAAAGCCGTCAGCGTTCGTACTCCAGAAGAAGCGATCAGGCATGGTATTGCTTACCTGCCCGAAGACCGGCGCCATCACGGCGTGATTCCTCAGATGTCCATCAGCACGAATATTACGCTGGCTTCTCTCAACGCACTCGTGCGTCGAGGCGCCATCAACTTTCAAAGCGAAAGAGAGACAGCGATTGATTACGTGCGACGCTTCGCCATCAAGACGCCGGCAATTTTCGCTCCGGTGGCGACACTCTCCGGCGGCAACCAGCAAAAAGTCGTGCTGAGCAGGTGGCTGGCAACCAAGCCTGCAGTGTTAATCCTGGATGAGCCGACCCAGGGCATAGACGTGGGCGCCAAGTCGGAAATCCACGCATTGATGGGCGAGCTTGCGGCTCAAGGTATGGCCATCCTCATGATCTCTTCGGAGCTGCCGGAAATACTTGGAATGTGCGATCGGGTTGCCGTGATGTGCGCCGGCGTGATCGCCGGGATTCTGGAGCGCGATGAAGCTACGCAACAAAAAATTCTTGGGCTGGCGCTCGGGCATGGAGCCGGAGAAGCAATGACACCTGCGGCAGATGGCAGCGTTCTGTAATGAGCCAACACAAACAACGCCGTCTGAGTTTCTACCTCAACCGTTACCGCCGAGAGCTTGCGGTCATGCTCGCCTACGCCGCGTTGCTGGCTGTGGCCGCTTTGGTTGCGCCTTCGTTCTTCAGCGCTGCGAACTGGCGCGATCTCATCATGAACAACATTCCCGTACTGGTGGTTGCAGTTGGAATGACCCTGGTAATCCTGGTGGCGGAGATTGACATTTCAGTTGGCTCGCAATTTGCGGTATGCAGTCTGACGGCAGCATGGCTGGCGAAGGCTGGAGTACCGATCATCCTGCTGATACCGTGCGTTCTTGTTGTGGGTGCGATCATCGGTAGTCTGAATGGTGTTTTGGTGGCGCGATTGCAGTTACCTTCGATCATCGTGACGCTGGCAACCATGGCAGTGTGGCGCAACTCATCGCAGTGGATCACACAAGGCGCCTGGGTTCAGGACTTGCCGGATAATTTTCAATGGTTTGGCCTTGGCCAGAAGACTGGCGAAGCATTGATTGTGGCGATTGCGTTCGCCGTGTTCTTGATTTTTGCCTGGGGGCTGCGTCATCTGGTGGCCGGCCGTGCGGTGTACGCTGTTGGTTCTGACACAGAGGCAGCGCGGTTGGCGGGCATCAGCCCGAAACGCGCGGTCTTCAGCGTGTTCATCCTGATGGGTGTGCTTACGGGGCTGGCCGCAATTCTGAATGCGGTGCGCTTTTCAGCGGTGCCGAGCAACGCAGGTGTTGGCCTGGAGTTAAAGGTAATCGCTGCGGTTGTAGTCGGCGGGACTGCGATCAGTGGTGGACGCGGTACGCTGCTCGGAACTTTCATCGGTGTAGCGCTGCTGGGCACGATTGGTAACGCGCTGACGTTTGCCGGGATCAATCCATTTTGGGAAAAAGCGATTCAAGGAGCAATCATTCTGGCGGCAGCGGTTTCTGATGCTACGCTGGGACAACTGAAACATGGCAGATTCAATTTCTTCTGCACGGCCCTCCATCAAGACTAGAGAGCCGTGGCGGGAACGGCTGTTTCCGAACTACGAATGGACTTTGTTGCTGGTCGTGCTCTTTGAGTGCGCCGTCTTCAGCCTGACGGGAAACAATTTTCTCAGCTCGGTCAACGCATTCGAGGTGCTCCGGTCGAGCGTGGAGATTGGACTGCTTGCCCTGGCACTCACACCGGTGATTATCTCCGGCGGTATTGATCTCTCGGTAGGCTCCATGATGGGGCTGGCAGCAGTGGTCTTCGGAAGCTTGTGGCGCGACGCGCACCTGCCAGTGCCCGTGGCTGCAGGTGCTGCGCTGCTGGTTGGTCTGGCAGGCGGGGGATTGAATGCACTCTTGATCGCCCGTTTGAAGCTGCCTCCGCTGATTGTGACCCTGGGTACATTCTCGCTGTTTCGCGGTATGGCAGAAGGGCTGACGCGTGGCATTGAGAACTACTCGGGTTTTCCGCCAGGCTTCCTTTTTTGGGGCCAGGGTTATATTGGAAGTGTGGTTCCGGCACAGTTGTCGATCTTGCTGGTGGCAGTTGCAGTGACTGTCTGGTGCATGCATCGCACGGCATTTGGCCGTACGCTTTATGCAATCGGGTACTCTGTGGAAGGAACGCGTTATGCCGGAGTGCCGGTTGCCCGCCGCCTGAGCGTTGTATATCTGTTATCAGGGCTGGCATCAAGCCTGGCGGCAATCATCTACGTGGCGCATCTCGGGCAAGCGAAATCCGATGCAGGAACAGGATACGAATTAATTGCGATCGCCGCAGTTGTGCTGGGCGGCGCTTCCATCACAGGAGGCCGGGGCACGGTACTCGGCACGGTGTTGGGTCTGTATGCCATCGTGATCCTGGAAAATGGATTGCGCATGAGCGGCGGACCGGCGGAGCTGACTGGCATCCTAACGGGTGTGCTGTTGCTGGCCACGGTTGGGTTGAAGCGTTTCTCTACCAGTGACAGACGGACGGCACAAACTACTTCAGAGGAGATAGAGATGAAGAACTGGCAGGTTGGGGTCTTGACTGCCGCGATTCTGGCCGGAGCCTTGATTGTGGCAGGAAGTAATTGGCTGCTCGTGCACTCGTTGCGGCAGGAGCTCATAGATGGACACAAGAGTGAGTCCGCCGCTTCAGGAACAGGAAGCACTCCACGAGCACACAGAACCCAGATTGCTATGATGCCCAAAGCGAAGGGTGATCCGTATTTCATCAGTTGCCGCCAGGGCGCTGAGGAGGCTGCCAAAGAGCTGGGCGTTGATTTGCTGTGGGATGGCCCGACCGATCTCGACCCGGCAAAGCAGAACGAAGTTGTGGAATCATGGATCACTCGCGGCGTGGATGTGATTGCGGTCAGTGTCGAGAACAAAGCCGCAATTTCGACGGTGTTGCGCAAAGCCCGGGCCAAGGGCATCCGCGTTATCACATGGGATGCAGATGCCGAGCCGGATGCACGCGATTTCCTGATCAATCAGGCGACTCCGCAAGGCATCGGCTACGCGCTGACCGACGAAGCCGCGGGAATTCTCAACAGCAAGGGAGACTTCGCAATCGTCACGGCTAGCCTGAGCGCAGCGAATCAGAACGAGTGGATCAAATACATCAGGCAGCGGCTGGCGGAGAAGTATCCTCAGGTCAAGCTCGTTGCCATCCAGCCCAGTGACGGCGATCGCGACCGCGCGTTTGCCGAGACGCAAACCCTGCTCAAGGTCTATCCTCAGGTGAAAGTGATCATGGCGATTGCGGCGCCGGCGGTCCCCGGAGCTGCCGAGGCAGTGAAGCAATCGGGCCGCTCGGACGTCAAAGTCACCGGCCTGTCACTGCCCACAATGTGCAAGCCCTACGTCAAAGATGGCACCATCAAGAGCATTATTTTGTGGAACACGGTTGATCTGGGTTATCTGACCGTCTATGCCTCCAACGCGCTGAGCTTGGGAGAGCTCAAGCGCGGCGACACCGGAATCAAAGCCGGAAGGCTCGGGAAAATTGACGTTGTTGGCGATGAGGTCCGCTTGGGCGCGCCATTTGTGTTCGATAAAAATAACATTGACAACTTCAATTTTTGAGAATGTGCGTGAGTTCGTGTATACATAATTTTATTTCGCTTAATTTTATTTTTTGCTCTCGTTGCAGGATGGTGTTTATGAAGGTCCAAGAAAAGCTTCGCTATCTCGAAGATCGCTGGGATGACCAGATTGCGCGCTCGCTTGACGCTCCCGACCTTCTTCGCTACCGCTCGAATGTGCTGGGTTCAGATTTACGCATCACGAACTTCGGTGGGGGAAACACGAGTTCAAAAATTACTGACGCCGACCCTATTGACGGCTCAAAGCAGACGGTGCTGTGGATCAAGGGAAGCGGTGGCGACATTGGCAGTATTCACAGAAAAGGGTTCGCGACGCTGTATCTTGGCAAGCTGCACGCACTGGCAGACCGCTATCGCGGTGTAGATTTCGAAGATGAGATGGTAGAGATGTATCCGCTGTGCGCATTTGGGAACAATACAGTTGCTGCTTCTATTGATACGCCGCTTCATGGGTTCCTGCCGTATGAGCACATTGACCACCTGCACCCTGATTGGGGTATTGCGCTGGCAGCCGCGGCCAATGGATTGGAAAAAATGCAGGAATTCAACCGCCGCTTCAAACAAAAACTGGTATGGGTGCCATGGCAGCGTCCCGGGTTCGAACTGGCGATGATGCTGCGCAAGGCCGTCGAGGCCAATCCGAAATGCACTGGAATCGTCCTGGGCGGGCATGGCCTGTTCACCTGGGGTGAGACGCAACGCGAGTGCTACCTGAATACGATCACCATCATTGATCAGTTGGGCCAATTCGTTCTTGAGCACGTGGAGCAGAAGGGAAGTGGTCTATTCGGTGGAACCCGATGCAAAACCTTGGAAACCCATCATGAGCTAGCGCTCGATGTTTTTCCTTTCGTGCGTGGCCGGGTTTCCAAAAACCAGCGGATGATCGGCAGTTTCAATGATCTGCCAGAGGTGCTGCAATTCGTGAACTCCCAGGATGCCGGGGAACTTGCTCACCTGGGGACAAGTTGCCCTGATCACTTCATCCGGACCAAGATTCGACCGCTGTTTGTTTCCTGGGAGCCGACCAGCAACCTGGGTGGCTTGCGGGAGAGCATTGACGCAGCGTTGACAAAATATCGTGACGAATACAAGCAATATTACGAATCATTTGCTGGATCCGACTCTCCCAAGATGCGTGATGCGAGCCCCACGGTTGTGTTGATACCGGGAATCGGCATGTTCAGTTTTGGGAAGAACAAAACCGAGGCGCGAATCACCGGAGAGTTTTATACGAATGCAATTCACGTGATGGAAGGGGCGACGTCGCTGGAATCGGGACGCGTGCCCAAGACCTTGCCGCAAGCCGCGCCTGCAGCGAAAACGAGTGCATTCAACGTGCATACGAACTACGTAGCGTTGCCTCCATCGGAAGCGTTTCGCATTGAGTACTGGCAACTGGAAGAGGCGAAGATCCGCCGGCAGCCTCCGGAGAAGGAGTTAAGCAGGCGCGTACTCGTAGTGGTCGGCGGTGGCAGTGGAGTCGGACGAGCAGTCGCCGAGCTTGCTGCGCAACGCGGCGCACATGTCGTGGTTGCCGATCGTGACATAGATTCGGCGAGTAACGCTGCCTCGCAGGCGCAGAAGAGCATTGGCAAAGAAGGTGCAATGGCTGTTGCCATGGATATCCGGGAACGTGTTGCGATCCGAAAAGCTTTGCGCGAGGCAATCGCGTTCTATGGCGGCATAGATATTCTCATTAATACAGCGGCGATATTTCCAGCGTCGCCGGATGGGCGCATCTCAGACGCTCAATGGGGCGTGACCCTCGATTTGAACGTTACCGCCAATCACCGGCTTGCTGAAGAAGCCGCATATGTTTTTCAAGAGCAGAACCTCGATGCGAGTATCGTGCTGACCAGCTCAGCGAACGCCGTGGTCCCGAAGTGCGGCAGCGAAGCCTATGATGTAAGCAAGGCCGCGGTGAACCATCTGGTCCGTGAATTGGCGATTTCTTTGGCGCCCAAGGTGCGCGTGAATGGGATCAGTCCGGCAACCGTAGTTAAGGGTTCCACCATGTTTCCGCGAGAGCGCGTGATAGCCTCGCTGACGAAATATGGAATTCCCTTTGAGACGTCGGCTACCTACGATCAACTCCGTAATTTACTGGCTGGCTTCTATGCCAAACGAACTCTGACGCATCAGCCAATTGATCCGGAAGATTGCGCAGCGGCAATATTGTTTCTTGCTGGACCGCAATCGCGGTGCACGACCGGCCACCTGATTCCCGTAGACGGTGGCCTTACAGAGGCGTTCCTTCGATAGCCGAGGGGGAGCAGATGAGTACACAAGCCCACGTGGCCGTTGATTTAGGTGCTGAGAGTTGTCGTGTATCGCTCTTGCGCTGGAGTAACGGAATTCCAGAAATACGGCTTGTTCATAGATTCCCGAACTCTCCGATCTCTGAGCGAGGTGGACTCCGATGGGACTTGGAAAATATTTTGCTCGGTGTCGAGAAAGGACTGCGGCTCTGCGCCAACATTGCGGAAGAAGGAATCGCGGCGGTCGGTGTGGACGGTTGGGCGGTGGATTACGTTCGTCTCATGCCAGACGGGAAAATCGCTGGTAATCCATTTTGCTATCGCGACGAACGAACGATTGCAGCGGAGAAAGAAGTCCGTCAGCGCATTCTGCCAGACCGACTGTACGCACTTACAGGAATTCAGTTGCTTTCTCTCAACACGCTGTACCAGCTCTACGCAGACGGGCCAAGTGCGACAGACCAGAGCGCAAAGTGGCTTAATTTGCCTGAATTCATCACATACCGACTAGGTGGCAAGCCCGTTGCCGAGTACACGAATGCAACCCACACGCAATTGGTAAGCCTTGGAACACATGAGTGGTGCGAGGAAATTTTTAAGGCTGCCGGGCTTGACCTCTCTGCCGCTCCCGAAATCGTGCCAACCGGGTCTGTTGTGGGAGCTATGGAGGGAAAATTAGCCGGTCGGCCCGCATTCAAGAATACGAAACTTATTGTCCCTGCTTGCCATGACACAGCATCTGCGATTGCGGGCATCTCTGCTGATGGCGACGACTGGGCATTCATCAGTTCCGGGACATGGTCGCTGGTTGGGACGCTGCTCGATTCTCCCTGTATGCATGACGCGGCACGTTCTAAGAACTTCACGAACCTGGGAGGCGCGGGCGGGAAGATCTGCTTTTTGAAAAATGTAAATGGGATGTGGCTCCTGCGTCAGTGCCTGCAACATTGGGAATCTCGAGGATGGAAGTGCGACATTGCAGAGCTGATCAAAGAATGCGAGACCCTGCCTGCGCCCGATTATTGTTTCGATGTGGACGCTCCTGGTTTGCTCTCATCCGGGGATATGCCCAACAAAATCAATGCGCAGCGCCAACACGCCGGGTACCAACCCTTTCCTGAGGGAGACCAAGGCATAGCGCTCATGGTCAACAGCATTTTCCATAGCCTGGCCCTTCGTTACGCCAGCGTATTGAACGACATTGCAGACGCTACCAAAAAGAAAATGACCCGGTTGTATATCGTGGGTGGTGGCAGTAAAAATGATTACTTGAACCGACTTACAGCCGAGCGCACCGGGCTGGAAGTTCTGGTTGGGTCAAGTGAGAGTTCGACGGTTGGCAATTTTGCAATCCAGCTTGCTGCTCTTCGGGGCGACATGACTGCAGCCGGGGTGAAACACTCATCGGTCGCCCAATGGGCTGGAGTGCTTGGTGCACAGCCTGTAATCTGCTCTCTGGAAGGCGCAGCACGATAAGCGGAAATCTCGGCTGGATTGAAGCTTCTGTGTTCGATTGGAGACACCATGAGTAAAGATGAATCAGCAACGGTCGTATGGCAAGCGCTCGATAAACTGAAAGTAGAACTGCCATCGTGGGGGTTTGCCAATACGGGTACCCGTTTCGGGAAATTCATCCAGTCAGCGGCGGCAACTTCAATCGAAGAGAAGTTCAGCGATGCTGCCCAGGTGCATGCGGTCACGGGTGCTTGCCCAACTCTGGCACTGCACGTGCAGTGGGACCTTCCCCGAGGATTAAAAGACGTTGGAGCGGTTGAAGGTCTGATCAAGAAATATGGCATCCGCCCAGGTTCGATTAATCCGAACGTTTTCCAGGACCAGGAATATAAGTACGGATCCGCCGGCAATCCAAATCCTGAGATTCGGCGCAAAGCGCTGGATCACATCCTGGAATGTATTTCCATCGCCGATGCTCTAGGTTGCCGAGATATTTCTCCGTGGTTCGCGGATGGTTCCAATTATCCGGGAACGCAGAACATGCGAAAGAGAATCGAATACTTCGAAGAGGGACTGAAAGAAGTTCATTCTGCGCTCAAACCTGGGCAACGCTTGCTGATCGAATATAAGCCCTTTGAACCAGCCTTCTATCACACCGACATCGCCGATTGGGGCATGGCGTTTCTGTTGGCGAAGGCGGCTGGTCCTCAGGCCCTCGTGCTGGTTGATACCGGCCACCATTACCAGGCACAGAATATCGAGCAGATCGTGGCATGGCTGCTGCACTTTACGATGATTGGCGGCTTTCACTTCAACGACCGGCGCTATGCCGATGACGATCTGACTCTAGGTTCGATTGACCCCTATCAAGTCTTTCGGATTTTCCATGAGATTCTCATGTACCAGTGGGAGACCGAAGCCGCTGCAGATATTGCTTACATGGTGGACCAAAGCCACAATCTGAAAGGGAAGATTGAAGCGATGATTCAGACGGTGTGCACGGCGCAAGAGCTCTATGCAAAGGCAGCGCTTGTAAACCATGAGCGGTTGTCAGCGTTCCAGAAAAACTGCTCTTTGGTGGAAGCCGAGGAGACCCTTAGAGGCGCATTCTGGCAGGATGTGCGCCCGGCAATCCGTGAGTGGAGAAAAGCCAAGGGGTTGCCCGAAGATCCGCTCAAAAGTTTCAAAGAGAGTGGCTACCTGGAACGTATTACTCGCGAACGTAAGGAGCGCAATCTGGGTGCGACCGTAAGCTACGTGTAAGGGTTTCGGGTTTCTTTGCAGCAGAATTGAAGAGACCCGTCGTCTAAGAGGGCGGAGTTAAACCCATGAGTGTGTCGTTGGGGTAGATGTGGTCCACGTTTTCCGGAGTAATCAACTGGTGCCGAATAAATACGGCTGGCGGCGTCAGTTTGTGGTCCAGAAGTTGTAAAGCAAGCCGCATCACGCTCGAGCCGTATTTTTCCGGAAAATAAGCAATCGAACCGATGAGACGCGTATTGAGTTCACGTAACTCTGCGCGACCTTCGGGTTCGGCGTTGTGGCCAACGATGGCGCATTCGGAGGCGCGTCCGGCCTCCTGAAAAGCGCGCAGCGCGCCCAGGGCGCTGGAGTCGGTGGCGGCACCGACAAGAATGCGCTTGGATTTCGATTGCCGAAGATGTTTGCGCATGCGATCCTGGCTGACCCCGAACTGGCCGTCGCCATCAATGTGCAGGATGCGGCAGGAGTCGGGGACGCTCATCACCTCATGAATGCCGGTCAGCATGCCTCGAATTCGTGCCTGCGGTACTGAACCCGCACGAGAGATTTCCACCAGCACAATCTCATCGGCTGCACCTTGCCAATGCTTGCTAGCCCAGCGGCCCAGATGTCGTCCGCCCAGGAGGCCTGCTTCATAGTTGTTGGCGCCAAAATAAGTTGCTCCGGGATGTGGGATATCAATAGCGATGATGGGAATATTACACTCCAGATATTTTCTGGAAATCGCAGGCGCGACTGCCTCATCTGCCTGGAACTCAATCACCAGATCAACTGCTTCCCGAAGCAGGTAATCAGCATTGCGCAGGGCAATCTTGGCGTTATAGCGGTTGTTCACCATGATCAATTCAACCTGTGCGCTTTCGGCAGCGCGAACCAGGCTGGCAGCGACCTCGCGCGGGAACGAGGCATCCTGGCCATGCCCGGCATACCCAATTCGGTAGCGGCGGCCGGGACGCAGATCAGATACCAGCCGGTATTCGTTCACACCTACTTTCTCGATGATGTTGCAGGCGTGCAGCGTGTAGAGAAGCCGGAAGCACAGCCCCTTGTTGAACCCGGTGCGGGCAACAACATCACGCAATCGCAACACTTCGCCCTTGTAGTGAAAGGCGGCAAGAACCTGCGAAGCGTGTATTACCGACTGAACTATATAGCGATCGTGATTTGAAGGATTCACGTTTTTTATTTGCAATTCCTCTCCAAGAATGCCCGAGCGCGTTTCGCAGTATATAACAAAATTGCAGGCTGTGTTAAAGCAAGGGGCGCACCTATCAGCAAGATTACATGCATCCAACTCCCTTGTTTGTAGGTACTTATCCAGCTCAGCGTTCGCCTTATCCTGTTTTGTAGGGCAAAACACAGGCTTATTGGAAGAAAGTGCTTGATTGAACGAAACAGGCGGGTAAATATGCTCACCGCGCAGTGTTCAGCGGGGGTTTGGGGTGGTTGATTGCTTTTGCGGCCGCTGGGTTCGCAGCACAACTGGCCCTTGGGTTGGAAATGTGGGGATAACAAACCACTTTTTCCTGCACCGAAGTTGATTCCGGAGGGGGGAGTCTCGCAATGTTAAGAGCGTATCGAAGCAAATTGGTTTGTACATGTGTGATGGGTTTGATTCTGTTGCTGTCCGTCTGGGCCGCAGCCCAAAGCAACCGAGGCGGTATAAGCGGCACGGTTACCGATCAGCATGGTCTGATTGTGGCGGATGCAACCGTAGTGATTACCAATGTGGGCACCAACGAAGGGATAAGGCTGCATCTATCGAGCGCCGGTTCATACAGCGCCCAGAACCTGGAGCCGGTTATTTACCGCATCGAGGTACAGGCGCGCGGCTTCAAAAAGGAAGTCATTGAGAACGTCAAAGTGGATACCGCAACAACGGCAACCAAGAACGTTGTGCTGCAGCCGGGAGCGACCACTGAGACGGTTGATGTCACCTCGGACGCGCCGCTGATTGACACCCAATCGGGCACTGTTGGCCAAACCGTTACAGAGCGCCAGATCGCGGACATTCCGCTGAACAACCGAAGCGTGCTTGACTTGGCCATCACTGCTCCTACGGTGAATGGAGTCGTTGGCACTGAAGATCCCGGCGTCACCGCGGGGGCACCGGTCCCTGGTTTCAATTTGAGTTTGGGTGGCGGCCGTCCGGGAAGCTCCGCGATCCTGGCCGATGGGGCCAACAATACGGGCATCGGAATTGCGCGCGAAGTCGTAAGCTTCACGCCCGAGACGGTGCAGGAGTTCACCGTACAGACCTCGGCCTATTCGGCGGAATACGGCCAGACCGGTGGCGGTGTTATTAACGCGACTACTAAATCGGGAACGAATGATCTGCGCGGCACGGCGCTGTGGTATACACGCAACCCCTCGACCAGTGCAAGACAGTTTACGACACAGCTCAATCCTCCTCCCAACAATCTGCGCAGCAACCAGGGTTCGCTGACGGTGGGCGGACCGGTGGTGATCCCAAAGCTTTATAACGGCCATGATCGGACTTTCTTCTTCTTTGCCTTCGAACCCCGCTGGCGCCAGGACTTCCTGACGGTGGGCTCACTGCTTCCCACTGACGCCATGCGCAACGGGGACTTCACCGGCTTAACGCGCACGACCAGCGGCTGGCTGCCAAACAGTGTGGCGCAGCAATTTAGTCTCGCGTCGGTCGGGCCTGCCACAATTTTTCGGCAGTTCACTCTCGGAGCCAATGGCCAAATGACGCCTTTGACCACTCCTGTCCAGTTTGCCACACCTAACGTAATCCCCCAGAACTACTTGGACCCAACGGCGCTCAAGGCGCTGCAGTTCATGCCGCACGCGGGCGCATATTTCCTGGATGCGAATGGAAACGTAAAGAATTTTCTGGTCCATCGCTTTGTGCAGCAGAATGAAACCCGTTATACAGCCAAGGTAGACCATACCCTTACCAACTCGAACCATATGAGCTTCCGCTACACGCTGGTTCCGGCGGTAGGCACAACTGGTTTCGGCAGTGACGTGAATGGCAATGGCGGATCCTACAGCTATTCTCAGCAAGCTGTGATTTCAGATACTCAGACCTTTTCGTCCAGCATAATGAACGAGGTGCGTCTCGACTACACGCGCGGCACATTCAGCAACGACTTTTCGCCGCGGTTCAACATCAAGTCAGGCGAAAACCTGGCCACGGAGTTGGGGCTCCCCAGTCTTACCAAGGGTGGAACGCCCCTCTTTCAAGTCAGCACGGATGCGAATGGGTTCGACGCCTTTACTAATATCGGTTCTTCGGGATCTACGAACAATTACAACGTTGAAGAGCGATACAACATCGCGGACACGGTTTACATGACCCGCGGCAACATGAACTGGAAGTTCGGCATTGATCTGGACCATTCGCTGCTGAATGTGATTCCATTTTTCGGCGCCTCGGGCGGCCGCTGGGACTTCAGGACTGCCCAGACCAGCATGGTGTTCGGCTCAACGTCCACGGCCAACGGAGGGAATCCGTTTGCCAGCTTCCTGCTAGGAGTACCCAACCTGGTGTTGGATCGCCCAGTCCTGATTTCGTACCACTACCGTTGGAACAGCGCCGCTGCATTCATACAGAATGACTGGAAGCTGAAACCCAACCTTACGCTGAATCTGGGCGTGCGTTACTCCCTGCAACTGCCGCGCGTAGAGAAAAACAATCTGCAGGGCGAGTTCCTGCCGCAGTTGGCACAAAGCTTCGGGCTGACTACACCGGTCACACTTCCTGGCAGCGGACAAGTGGTTAGCTCCATCATTGTCCCCCCGTTTGCTTACGCCGGACTTGGTGGACGGTCAAAGTACCTCACTCCAATCGAGCGTTACAACTTCGAACCGCGCATTGGTTTCGCGTGGTCTCCATTCTCAGGAGGGCGAAGCCTTGTGATTCGAGGTGGTTACGGACTTTCTCACGTTCCTCTTACGGGAAACAACCGGCTACCCAATCCTGATTTTGGCGGGACGGTCAATATATCAACCACGACGACCGGATCAACCGGCGCAGTTGATCCGACCTCTGCGGTACGATTGTCAAGCAATCCGCCGCTCTTGAATCCTTCGCTTACGCCGCAGACCGCGCTGAACATCCCCACAAACGGGCTGGTTTATCTGGGCAGTTTGGGTATTCCGGGATTCGCGGTTTCGAATAATTCAAAGATCCCCTATGTGCAGAACTGGAATTTATCCATGACGTGGGAGCCGTTCCGCAATACCATCTTCCAACTGGGCTATCTCGGCAGCAAAGGAACGCATCTGTTCCTGCCGCAGATTAATTCCAATCCTCGTGACTTCAACCTTATCGAGGCCATGGACACCGCGACGCAACTACCTCCCGGTGCTACGAAGACCGGTACTCCGGCAACGCCAGATACCACTATTGTTGATCCACTTGGCCGCAGAGATCTGGCTGGAAATCCGCTTTCGATACCTCTAGGAAGTCTGGCAAGTGTGTATGGAGGTTTCAATAATCTCTTTACCTATTTTGATTCGGGGGGAAGCAGCATCCTTCATGCCGGCTATGTAAGTATGCAACGGCGAGTGGGCACAGGCCTGACGTTTACCGCCAACTATACCTACGGTAAATCCATTGACAATGCCTCCGACGCCGGTCCTGACAAGAACGTGCTTACGTCAGGCACGACGCAGGGCGGTGATGTAACCTTTGGAGCGCCGCTTAGCCTTGATCGCTCGGTATCTGCCTACGACGTCAAGAATGCGTTTAGCGCGACTTACATCTATGACGTCCCGTTCGGGCAGGGCCACAGGTTCCTGACCAATGCGGGGACACTGCTCAATACTCTACTGGGCGGCTGGACTACGAGCGGGGTCTTCCGGCTGCAAAGTGAATATCCTTTCTTGCCGACAATCTCAGACGCGAACGGCCTGAACGCTACCCTGACGCACACCGTTCGTCCAGACATTGTTCCCGGCGTGCCGCTGATTAACCCAAATTACAACCGCAACTGCATAGCCAGCAGCGTTTGCGAACCTTACCTCAATCCCGCGGCATTTATGCGTCCCGTGAAGGGCCAATTGGGGAATGCCTCTCGTACTCTTGATGTCCGTGGACCGATACAGCAATACTTCGACGTCTCGGTGCAGAAGACTTTCAGTCTCGGCGGCGACGGTAAGCGCAGATTGCAGATCCGCGTGGATGCTGTCAACGTTCTCAATCATCCTATCCTCCAGTTGACTTCCGGTAACTCCGGTCCCGACTTTATGGGCGCGCCCAATGAAGGTACTATCAGTGTCGCCTATCCGTCGGGCGTGGCAACCCCCACCAGTCTCACAAACGCAGAATACGCCGCTTGGGCGGCTTTCAACGGGCAACCGGTGTCAGCAGGTACCTTGAACTCGATTGAAGCGATGGTGGACAGTTTCCGGGCGAACGGTGGCAAGGGCGCGTTGCCACTGGACTTCTTCCATATTCAGCTTCCCACGGGCTTTGCCACCACAAACGCAAATGCCTTCGACATCAGAACTTTAAACGGGTACAAGCTATGGCGCCTGCGGCAAGCCTACAACCCCAACTTCGGACAACTTCGTGATCTCGGATTGCCGCGTTACATCCAGTTCGGTATAAAGTTTTATTTCTGATCGAAGCAGCATACATTAGCACCTTCGTAATTCTTCAGCCGGTGGTGGGATCAAACCCGCCGCTGCCGCTGAACGCGCTTTACGAGAAAATCAAGAACCTGGCTTAAAGTGACATTAAAGCATTGTGGATCCTGATTACATATCCGCAGAAATAGCGGAGGTAAGAGTATTTACACGTGGAGGATTTAATAGTGCAAACAAGGCGCCTTTCGGTTGTCGCCGTCGTTGCAATCGCCATGGCCTTGTTCCAGGGAATAGCCCCGAGAACCGCCCTGGCCCAGCCCAGCAAGACAAATTTCAAATTCAGTTTCGGACAGGGAAAGGCTGAACGGGATTATCTCCAGGTTTTGCCAACCGCCGCCTACGTCAAAGACCGTGGGTACGGTTTTATTGGCGCTTTGCCGGTGCCCGCAAAAGAGCCGGGTAAAGCGAAGACGCCGCCTGGCAGCTTATGTACTGACGGCAAACCATTTTTGTTTACGGTTGATGTGCCCGAGGGGAATTACAGCGTTTCGGTTACCTTGGGCGATAAATCGAGCGAATCCACAACCACTCTCAAGATGGAAGCGCGCCGTTTGGTGCTGGAAAAAGTGCATACGGCGTCGGGGAAGTTCGAAACTCGAAAGTTCACGATCAACGTTCGGCGTAGTCAATTGAACTCGGGCGAGATGGTCAGATTAAAGCGCGACGAGCAATCCAATCTGGATTGGGATGACCAGTTGACCTTTGAATTCAACAATACCCATCCGTGTGTTCAAACGCTTGAGATCAGCAAGGCTGATGATGCCATCACCGTTTATATTGCGGGAGACTCTACCGTGACCGATCAAGCGAAGGAGCCCTGGGCCGCCTGGGGACAAATGCTGCCCCGGTTCTTTAAGCAGGGTGTCGCCATCGCCAATCACGCTGAATCAGGAGAGTCTCTGAAGAGCTTCATGGGAGAGCACCGTCTGGAGAAGGTTCTGGAGACGATCAAAGCCGGCGATTATCTGTTCATCCAATTTGCGCATAATGACCAGAAGCCGGGCTCTTCTCATGTAGATCCATTCACCACTTATAGAGATACTCTCAAGCTCTACATTGATGAAGCACGAAAGCGCAAGGCCATTCCAGTGCTGGTGACTTCAATGCACCGCCGAAACTTCGACGCAGACGGAAAGATAGTAAACACGCTCGGAGACTATCCCGAGGCCATGCGCTTGTTAGCCAAAGATGAAAACGTGCCGCTGATAGACCTGAATGCCATGAGCAAAACATTGTTCGAAGCCATGGGACCGGACGGAACATTGAAGGCTTTTGTGCACTATCCTGCGGGAACTTTTCCGGGGCAGGAGGCCGAACTTAAAGACAATACCCATTTCAATGCTTACGGAGCCTATGAGCTGGCCAAATGCGTGGTCGAGGGCATCAAAGAGAACAAGCTTGGTCTTACAAAATACCTAGTTGATGACCTGCGGCCTTTTGATCCCCGCCATCCCGACGCGCTTCCGGACTGGAGTTTGCCGACAAGTCCGATGAGTACGGAGGCAAAGCCAGAAGGCAATTGAAGAAATAAATGACCTGCATGATGAATTGGAATAAGAAGCTTTCTTGGGCACTAATAATAACGATAACGGTGCTCGTCTCCGCGGCTTACGCGGATGTCACGCTGCCCGATATCTTGAGTGATGGAATGGTGCTCCAGCGCGACCAGCGTGTACCAGTTTGGGGCAAGGCCGATCCGGATGAGGCCATTACCGTTAGCTTCGCGGGCCAGGTCAAGAAAACCAAAGCCGACCAAGAAGGCAAATGGCGCGTTGACCTTGATCCCATGCCTGCCAATGCAGCCTCCGCCACCATAACAATCACCGGACACAACGTGATCGAATTGAAAAATGTTCTTGTGGGCGAGGTCTGGCTTTGTTCAGGCCAGTCGAACATGCAGCGCACCTTGCCCGAGACCAATGACGGCGACGCCGCGATTGCGGCCGCCGATCACCCCACCATTCTTCTCTTCGACGTAAGCCGCGAGGTTGCGTTCAAACGCAAGACCGGCAAGTTGGGGATGTGGCAGGTGTCTTCGCCAGAGTCAGTCAAGCCATTCTCCGCGGCATGTTATCACTTCGGGGTAGAGTTGCAGAAAGAGCTGCAGGTTCCTATTGGTTTGATTAATTCGTCATATGGCGGGTCGCAGGCCGAAGCTTGGACACCGGTGGAGTATATTCTGGCATCGGACGATCTTCGTCCGTGCGTGGAGCGCACCAAAATCTGGGACGAAGAGAGGCCCCGGGTCAAGGCTGAGTTTGATGAAAAGATGAAACAGTGGCGTGATGCGGTCGAGAAGGCAAAGGCCAACGGCACTCGCGCACCCAACGCGCCGCGCGATCCGGATGCGCTGCGCCCCTACCGCATTGCCGCTTCCATCTACAACGGCATGATTGAGCCACTCATACCATTCGCCATCCGCGGCGCGATTTGGTATCAGGGAGAATCAAACGAGGACCGTGCGCAACAGTACGGCATCCTCTTGCCCACAATGATTCGGGCTTGGCGAGAGCGCTGGGGACAGGGAGATTTCCCCTTCGGCATTATCCAGCTTCCGAGCTATCGAGACGTCCGCCCCGAGCCCACCGATGAGCCTTGGAGCTTTTTGCGTGAGGCACAGCGGCGCACCGCTTTGACAATTCCCAAAAGTGGACTCATTGTAACGATTGATATAGGTGAAGCTCATGACATTCATCCTAAAAACAAGCTTGAAGTTGGCAAGCGCATGTGCCGATGGGCGCTGGTGGATGTGTATGGCCGCAAGATGGTGAAATCAGGCCCAATGTTTCTCAAGGCAAAGATAAGTGGGTCGAAGATCATTCTTACGTTTGGCGAAGTGGGGCAAGGATTGAAAATCAAAGATGGCAGCAAACTCGACGAGTTTGCTATCGCCGGGGCGGACCATCAATGGCATTGGGTCGATGCGACGATTGCTGGAAAAGATCGGGTGGAAGTTCGGTCTCGTCTGGTGCCGCATCCCGAGGCAGTGCGGTATGCGTTCAACAATAATCCGCAGCATCCTAACCTTACCAACGAAACGGGACTGCCGGCGGCCCCGTTCCGCAGTGATGATTGGCCGGGACCAACGGACGGCAAACGCTAACAGTGCTCAGGAGAAGAATGATGATCAGAGAAAGTTTGGCAGCTTTGCTGCTGGTTTTGTTTTCGTCAACCGTTGGTTTTGGCCAGCAAGCTGCGTCCTCTCAGACTGGAGACGGCGAGGCTGCTTTGGTTTTGCCACAGGATCAAGGCGGTGGAAAACGCGCCTTCCGGCTCGACGGATTTTTCTATGAGACCACCGAGGGACGCACAACCTTCCCCGCGCAAATTACTGGTAAGGAGCGAAGCCTTCAGAGCAAAGGATTCGAAAACCAAGCCAAGATGGCTGACGGCCGCACGGTGAATATCTCGGTCAAACGGGAAGGCCACAATTTCATCATTCGCTTGGGTGCTCAGCCTGACTCCGGCATTACCAAATGGGGCTTTGCCGTGGCTTCGACGCAGGAAGAATACTACACCGGGCTCATGGAACGTGTAGTGGACGGGCCGCAACAGGCTTCATGGGCGCCTGGCCTGAAGCAGGCCATGGATCTACGCGGGCAAACCATTGAGATGATCCTCAAGCCCACTACCTCTATATATGCTCCATTCTATGTTTCATCCCGTGGCTATGGTTTATTTGTAAAGAGCCTGTGGCCGGGTCGTGTTGATTTCGCCGCGAGCGATCCCCAGCGGGTCAAGATTGAATTTGAAGGTCCAAGTCTCGAATTCAAAGTGTATATCTCTGATGACCCCATGGAACTGGTACGTGAGCATGCGCTCGATGCCGGCCCGCCCTTCCTGCCTCCTAAGTGGATGTACACGCCTTGGCGATGGCGTGACGAGCACACGCAGTTGTCGGAGTACTATGACGGCACGCCAGTGACGGGTCCGTTCAACTCCCAGGTCATGGAAGATGTGCTGATGATGCAAGCCTTCGGCATTCCCGACGGTGTTTACTGGATTGACCGTCCGTGGGGGCCAGGGCCATTGGGATACGACGATTTTGAAATTGATGCCAAGCGTCTGCCCAATTTTCCTGAGACGATCCGCTGGGTCAATGAAAAACATATGCAAATGATGATGTGGATCGGCCCGTTCTTCCAGGGCAACATGGCGAAAGAAGCCATGGCGAAAGGCTATACCTTGCCCGGCCAGAAGCCGACACGAAATAACTATCCACTGGCGGATTTGACCAATCCGGCGGCAAAGAAGTATTGGCAAGATGGTGTGGCGAAGTTGCTTAAGCTGGGAGTCGTTGGATTTAAGATGGATCGTGCTGAAGAGGACATCCCAGACGGCGGTCCTTACAACGTTTTTGATGGCCGCTCGCTCCGCGAAAACCGCAATGCTTATCCCGTCATGTACCTCAAGGCGACATATGATGTGACAAAAAAATATCGCGAGGATGATGATTTCGTCCTCATGCCTCGTGCCGCCTACACCGGCAGTTCACCCTACGGAGTGTTCTGGGCTGGTGACATTACCGGCACCCAGGAAGGCCTGCGGGCGGCGATCATCGCCGTGCAGCGTTCTGCTGTGATGGGCTATCCCAACTGGGGTTCCGATACCTGCGGTTATACCAATAAGGCAATTGACCAGGAAGTCTGCGGACGCTGGCTGGCCTTCAGCAGCTTTACCCCGATCATGGAGGTCGGTCCAACCCAGAACGTTGGATTCTGGAACCTGCCACGTGATCCGAGTTACGACCCTGTACTGATCGCGCTCTGGCGGCTTTACGGAAGGGTGCATGTGCGCCTGGCTGACTACAGTTACAAGAGCGCTCGGACCGCGCATGACACAGGTACACCAATCGTGCGCCCGGTTTTTCTGGTTGATCCTAAGGCTTCACAGGCGTGGGCGAACTGGCATACGTATCTTTATGGGCCAGATTTGCTTGTCTCCCCAATATGGGAAAAGGGAAGGCGCACCCAGGAAGTCTACCTGCCCGCTGGTGAGCGATGGCGTTATGCCTGGCGGCCAGACAAGATTTACCAGGGTGGCCAGACGGTCACCGTTGATGCGGAACTCTACCAGATTCCGCTGTTCATTCGTGTGGGTTCGAGCGTTGACCTGGGCGACCTGAATCAGGAATATCAGGAATCACTCGCGATTGCCCAGAAGAAGCCGGACTTGAAGGCATTAGATGCAGAAGTAAGTGAGTGGTTCGCGAAGAACAAGCAGGGGACAGCGAAGAAATGAAGATGGCCGGCGTGAAACCCTGCAGACTCGGGAAGATGCATCAATGCGATTGAAAAGAATTTTTCGCGACTCAGCTAAATTCCTAATATGGGACATTCTATTCTTAATGCTTTTCTCAGTTGCGGCGTTTTCACAACAAGCGTCGGTTCCGCCGGTCTTTACCAATCCCGAAATAGGAGGACTCCAGCGCCTCTTTCAAGATCCACCTGATGACAGCCGCATTATGATGCGCTGGTGGTGGTTCGGGCCGGCAGTGACCAAGCCCGAGCTCGAGCGTGAAATGCGGCAAATGAAAGCTGCGGGGATAGGCGGTTTCGAGGTGCAGCCGGTTTATCCTCTTGTTCCCGATGATCCGGATGTCGGCATAAAAAACCTTTCTTTCCTCTCCGACGAGTTTCTTGATGTGCTGAAGTTTACCTCTGAAAAAGCACACGAGCTCGGACTTCGAATGGATCTCACCCTGGGAAGCGGGTGGCCTTACGGAGGGCCGCAAGTTCCCATCAATCATGCCGCCGGGCAATTGCGCTTGCAGCGTGTGAAGGTCGCGAGCGATTCGCAACGCGTGTCGGTGCCGAGTATGACTGCCGGCGAAAAATTGCTCGCGGTTTTTCTGGCTGATATCCAGGGACAGGCGATCGCACCGGAAAGTTTGCATGAGCTTACCGTCAACGGAGAAAACCTGGTCGAACTCCCTGCCGGCCTCAGTGGGCCTCACGAACTACTTTTCTTTATTTCGAGCCGCACGGGAATGACCGTAAAGCGGTCTGCAGTAGGGGCCGAAGGGTTCGTGGTGGATCATTACGATGCTGCGGCTGTTGCGGAGTATCAACAGAAAGTTGGTATCCGGCTCATGCAGGCTTTTCGCGGCACACCTCCGTATGCAGTTTTCTGCGACAGCCTGGAAGTATTTCAATCCGATTGGACGGGTGACTTCCTGGAGGAGTTCCAAAAGCGGAGAGGCTATGACCTCAAGCGGTATCTTCCTGCTCTGGTATTCGATATCGGACCAAAAACCGGGGCCATTCGGCATGATTGGGGGAAGACACTTACGGAGCTATTCAACGAGCGTTTCGTTGTTTCCATGCGGGGGTGGGCCAAACAAAATAAAACATTATTTCGCATGCAAGGTTATGGCATGCCTCCGGCTGAGATGTCGAGCAATGCGCTGTCAGATCTGCCAGAAGGCGAGGGGCCGCAGTGGCAGGTGGTCCGCGGTTCACGCTGGGCTGCCTCGGCCAGCCATATTTATGGGCGTCCGGTAACGTCGTCAGAAACCTGGACTTGGATCCACTCGCCGGTTTTTCGCGCGACTCCTCTCGACATCAAAGCTGAGGCAGATCTTCACTTTCTGCAGGGAATCAACCAACTGGTGGGGCATGGCTGGCCCTATACCGCGGAGGGTGTCGAGTATCCGGGATGGCGCTTCTATGCCTCGGGTGCTCTGGACGATAAAAATCCGTGGTGGATCGTGATGCCCGATGTGACCGCGTATCTGCACCGGCTTAGCTTCCTGCTGCGACAAGGAGAGCCTGCCAATGATGTCGCTCTGTATCTTCCCAACAGCGATGCCTGGGCGAGCCTTTCCGCTGGGCGAGTCCACCTGATTGAGACCCTTCGCGATCAAGTTGGCATCGATGTGATGCCGCAAGTTTTCGAAGCTGGATTCAATTTGGACTTTTTCGATGACGATGCTCTCAAGCAAACTGGCCACCTGGAAAAAAACAGTCTGACGCTTGGGCCGGGCAGATACCGGGTAGTCATTCTGCCCGATGTCGAACGCATACCGCTTGAGACGCTGCAAAAACTGGCGGACTTTGCTCACGGTGGCGGGGTGTTGATTGCCACACGCCGCCTGCCTTCGTTAGCCCCTGGCTTTCTGGCAGCCGACGCGGAAAACAGCCAGGTTCGTGATCTTTCGCGCAGTTTGTTCGAAGGCCCGTCGGCTGTCGCGCATTTCGTCGAAGACGAAAAGCAGCTTGGAAAACAACTGGCCAGCTTGTTGCAGAGCGACATCTCATTTTCCGCGCCTGCTCCGGATATCGGTTTTGTGCACCGTAGAACCAAGGACGCAGAAATTTATTTTGTGGCGAACACCGGCAATACACCTGTGAGTTTGAACGGCACCTTTCGCGTTGCAGCCGGGAACGCAGAGTGGTGGGACCCTATGACTGGGAGAGTTTCGAAGGCAAAAGCGCTGGTTCAGACAAAAGATCTGACAAAAAGAGGAATAACCATTCCGCTGAACCTGGAGCCTTATGCTTCGCGTGTGCTGGTTTTTTCACGGCGTTCTCTGCCGCCGCTCACTGCGCGACGTGCGCCTGTGACTCCCGCCCCCGTTGATCTGAGCACGGGCTGGCAGATTTCGTTCGGCCAAGACAGCAAATCAAAAACGATAGACCGGTTGGAATCCTGGACCGATGACAAAGAGACGCGCTATTTTTCCGGTCTTGCCACATATGAGAAAGATGTAACCGTGCCGGAAAACATGCTGCAACCCGGCCTCGCGGTGCGGCTCGACTTCGGGGAAGCGAAACCCATTCCGCCACAGAATCTGCGAGCAGGCATGCAGGCCTGGCTTGATGCCCCGGTGCGCGAGGCAGCAGTCGTCTATGTGAATGGCAGTCGCGCGGGATCGGTTTGGTCGCCGCCATATTCGCTGGATATTACGTCTTACCTGAAGCATGGCAACAATCACGTGAAGATTGTTGTAGGTAATCTCGCGGTCAACTACATGGCTGGCCACGCATTGCCCGATTACCGGCTGCTCAACTTGCGTTATGGCGTACGCTTCGAAGCCCAGGACATGGACAAGATACGGCCAGTGCCCGCCGGTTTGCTCGGACCGATTCGCCTATTGTCTGTTGCTGAAGCGCCTTGAAACTAGAGAGTGTCCGTAATTCGGAAGCTATTCCCGCGTCTCGCGTCGTCACATAACGGCCAACACACCGTTCACGTAACCTACCGATTCCGCCAGGCCGGGCAGCGGGTCCTTCTCGTCTTTCTCGAATTCATAGTGGAAGGTTCCCGAGTACTTGAGCCGGTTTGCCTCCCGAAGCAATTTAGCGACGTCGATCACGCCCCGGCCAATTTCAACTGTCGTGCCGCTAGGCTGGGACGCCGATTCGTCCTTGAGGTGAAAATCGTGTACTCGATCAAAGCAC
This sequence comes from Terriglobales bacterium, assembly GCA_035487355.1. Classification (NCBI taxonomy): domain Bacteria; kingdom Pseudomonadati; phylum Acidobacteriota; class Terriglobia; order Terriglobales; species Terriglobales bacterium. The sequence goes on from DATHMF010000009.1 coordinate 50,505, forward strand.
TTGGAGAACTGTTCCGTCGGATCCAACCCGATCCGCTGTGTGTGCCCGATGTCGATGCATAACCCCATCCGCTTGTCCATGTTGGCGACAGCCTTGTACACGCTCTCCGGGCTGGGGAAGTTGCGGTCTGTAGGCCCGTGATTGTGAATGGCACAAATAATGTCTGTCTCTTTAGCTGCGTGCTCGACCGCTGGGAGCAGCGCTGGCTCCGGACCGCCAATAATCATCTTCATGCCTGCCTTCTTCGCATACGCGAAGGCTCGTTGGACCTCTTCCTCGGTTTTCATGTAAACCACACCGCAGGAGTCAGCTTCGAGCCCGGCCTGCTTGATCTTCTCCACCGCCGCCTGGATTTGCTCATCCGAACTATTCAAAGGGAGATGCATCTCCTTTAAGGTGAGCTTCTTCAACCCTAAGCGTTTCGTCATCTCGATGGCGTCTTCCAGCTTGAACGTGCGAAAGGAGTAGGATGCGATTCCAAAACTGAATGGGAAAGTGCGATTCCGTGCAGCTTCCTTAACTCCTGCCTGAAGCGGTTGTCCTGGAAGCAAGGCTGAAATTGGAATAGATCCCGCCGCCGCCGCAATGCTGGCAGTCTTCAAGAAACCACGCCTGGTAACATTGTTCATTGAGAGTCTCCGATTGGGTGAAATAGGTGCTAAATCCTGGACGTCGAGCGAATCCGGCGTATTGTAACCCTCTCGTTCGTCAAAAGTCTAACTGCCAACTTTTGCGGGAAACTCCAGAGCTATCCTGTTCAGGTTGGGAATTCCTCGACACGGCACACGAAGCATGACATCCGCGTAAATAATCGAAATGTGGCATAGAGACGCAGCAAACTGCGTCTCTAACCAAAGATGTCAACAAAGCGAGATAGCTCTATTCAACCGAATCGAAGAGTTTTTCCAGTGAAGTGATCTGGACGCGAAGCTCGTTTCTGATCTTCTCAGCGCGGTCGTTAAAATCAGACTCTTTGTCGCCCGGCTTGTAGGCGAAAACCGTACCGAGGGCACCGATTGTCTTCCCAGAACGGTCCTGCAATACCAACTCTACTTCGAAACGGTCTCCCTTTTTGTTGATTTCCAGGTTGGACTTGCCGGTTTGAACCACTCGGAGATCGTCCTCGTCGGCCTTCTTGCCAATTCGTCCTATGTTAGAAGCGATAATAATGTTGTCAGAGCCGTTCGGCGGAGTGACATGCATGGCGAGCACCAGCAAGTCGGGGTGCTTGGCAATAGCATCATCCACCAGTTTCTGTGCGTAGATTTTATTTTTTGGCGTCTGCGACAAAGCGGGATGAACGCTGCCGAAAACGGCCAGAAGTGCAAATAAACCAACCAAATACTTAAATCGTGTCATTACTGTTCTTTCTCCTCTCAAAGTTTGTGGCCTTCGGCAACCTCTACCAAAGCACCTTTAGCGAAAACTGTAATTGCCGAGGGCTGGTTAGCGTGCTGGTCAGTTGGCCAGCCGTGGGCAAGAGGTTGCCGCCTCCATTGAAAATCTGCTGCTGCGTGGTTAGTGGAGGCGCGAAGTTAACCCGGTTCAGCAAATTGAATGCCTGCGCCTGGAATTGAATTCGCCAACGCTCAGTAAAAGTAATCTCCTTGATGAGAGCCATATCCACGTCGAACAACCCAGGGCCGATGATGCTGTTTCTGCGATTATTTCCAAGCCGGGTACTGGGCGTAGGGAAAGAAAAGCAACTCAAATTGAGGTAGTTGACGCTTTGTGGATGAACAAGATTGCCGCATCCCGCGACCCGGTCAGGATAATCGAACGACGAGGTGCTGTTTGTTCCCAAAGGATCACCGCCGGTAATAACCGTAAAAGGCAGGCCCGTACGAGCAGAAAATATACCTCCCCAAGTCCATCCGCGTAAAGGCCAGGCCCAGGCAGGTTTTCCCGGAGCGGGAATTTGATACAGGTAGTTGGCCGAGAAGACGTGGCGAATATCGAAATCCGACAGGCTTTTATTTAGGGACATATCGAAGTATGGCAAGTTCGCCGCCGAATTCGAGAAGGTAGCGCCGGCCACTGAGGATGAGCTGTCATCAATGCTCTTTGACCAGGTATAGGAGACGCGGCCTTGAAGCCTTTTGAAGAGGTTGTATTTGAATTCGGCCTGCATGGAGTGATAGGTGGAACTGCCTACCCATAATAGCCCGGTCACTGCTCCGACTGCCGGATTCTGCACGGTACCGCTCCCGGCCGGTGACGGCCAGAGATATCCCAGCGGACTCTTGCTTGTTGGCAGAACGATATTCATGTCGTTTGAGTTGAACGGCTGGTGAATGCCATGGGAGCCAATGTATCCAAGCGTGAAGACTGTGCTGGGCGAGAGTTGCTGCTGCATATTGAATGTCCACTGCATGACATAATTACGGCCCGGATTCGGCTGGATATACGCTTGCTTCGTCAGTGGGACCTTGCCGGCAAATCCGTTGGTCGGAAATGCGCCGAGCGGAACAGTGGTATTGCGGCCTTCCAGATAAAATGGCGCCGACCCGATCGCAGGCAAATTGAAAAGGTAAGGCAGTGGCAGCACGTCATAGACGCCAAAGGCCCCTCTGAAAACGGTCAAGCCCTTGCGAAAGGGGGTCCAAGCAAAGCCAACACGAGGCTCGAAATTGTGAAGCGTTGGATTGGAGAAATAGCCAGACACAACTGTAGGTTGTGGATCAGTGAGTTGCTTTAAGACACCGAGCCTTCCTGCGGTTTCGCTGGGCACAGTGGCCATCTCGTAGCGCAAACCTAAATTCAACGTCAGGTTTTCACGCACGCGCCAATCATCTTGCACATAGAAGGCTGCAATCGTTGTCCGAAGATCACGCGGAGTGCGCGGCGTCGCCGGCAGAGCGGACTCGTAGAATGTCGCTTTATTCTGGAGAAAGCTCTTCAGTGATCCGAAGCTGTATTCGCCGAACGGGAGCACGCCGCCTAAAGCATTATTCTGAATCCGCTCGACGTACCCGCCAAACGAGATGGTTTGCTGCCCGTGAACGAAAGTTGCGTCGTCGTAAAGCTGGTAAGAGTTGTAGTGATAGAAGAATGGCCCCAATCCTCCCGGCCCTCCTTCAAACCGGGAGATGCCGGTAATGAGTATTTGCCCCGGAGGGCTGTTGGGAATGAATCCGAGGGCGGTGTTGACCGCCGCCGGATTGATAACCGACGCGGTGGTGGGCGCTCCCACCGCAGAGCGCGTATACCCAAAACGAACCACGTTGGCGAGATGCGGCGAGAAAACATGCGTTTCTTCGAGAATGCCTGCCGCACGGCGTGAAACTGCACCGAGGACCAGTTCGTCGAGGTTATCTGGAGAACTGCTGGAACTGGTGTCATAAAGCGCTGTTGCGCGGAAGGTGTCATTCTGGGAAAAATTGTGGTCCAGGTGCGTGGTAATGAGGTCTTCATTGGTGACTTGCTGCCCAACAAAGTTGTATTGCCCGATGTCGCCTGATATTGCGCCATTAGGCAATGCGTAAAGAGAAAAGTAGGGCACTACATTCGGGTTCACGATTACGTTGCCTGAGGCCAGGTGTCCTTGCCGAGCGGCGCCCGTGGGCACAATCGCAATCTGGCTGACACCGAGGCTCTGCCGGACCCCTTCATAGTCGGCAAAGAAGAACGTCTTCTTCCTGATGATCGGACCGCCAATGGAGCCGCCAAATTGATTTCTGCGGAACGAGGGCACGCTGGGACCGTCAAAGAAATTACGTGCGTCAAAGACGCTGTTGCGCAAGAATTCATATACCGACCCATGGAACGAATTCGTTCCGGAACGAGTGATGGAGTTAATGACCCCTCCCGAGCTGCGGCCGTACTGAGCGGGCGCATTGCTGGTAATGACGGAAAACTCCTGGACGGCGTCAACTCCCAGAGTTGCTCCCAGGGCGCTTCCTGGTCCGCCGTTTGCATAGTCGTTCACACTGATGCCGTCAAGCCGGTAATTATTCTGTTGCGGGCGGTTGCCTCCAATGGTCAGTTGTGAAGCAAGTCCCCGGTTGGTGCGGGCGCTTCCGGTTGCAATATCACCTGACAGGTTGAAAATTTGCGAAACGCCTGGCTGAAGCGCCGCAAGACTGGTCCAGTCGCGCCCATTGAGCGGCAACTCGCGCACGGTTTTATCATCCACTACCCCTTGGACTGAAGAGGTCGCAGTTTCCACAGCCGGTGCGCTGTAACCGCTGGTTGCAGTTACTTCAACCTGTGTCGTGTTCGCCGCCAAACTCAAAGTAATATCAACAGTCCGGACGGCGCCGACGGTCAGGACTAATCCAGTGATCCCTCTCTCATGGAAACCGGTTGCTGTTGCCACCACGCGATAACTTCCTGCTGCAAGATTTTGCGCAGAATAAACTCCAGCAAAGTTCGTCTCTGAGTTTCGTATCGCGCCGGTAGCTTCATTGGTGATGCTGATGGTTGCGTGGGGAATGACCGAATCTGTTGGATCACTGACCGTGCCCTGAAGGGTTGCGCCTTCCGCCTGGCACCACGAAGTGCCGCGAACGCTCAGCAGCATGAGGCAAAGCAGTGACACCTGGAAGAATTGCCGCCCATACCCTGAACAAAGCCAATTGCGTTGGGCGGCTGTGCCCGCTGCTGAAGCTGATCTCTGGAAAAACAGGCTTTCTTGATTGAAGGATTGATGCGGTCTGCCACTGGCCCGCGACGTACCTGTCTTCGATAGGGACATGAAGAATACCTCGTTTCAGATAGATTTCTTACTTCCGGTGAGGGAATGCCGGTCTTTCCGGTGACCGTTCAGCACAATAAATTGCCGGAATGAACCAATCCTGAACAAAAGATGAAAATTCATTCATGCACTGACGGCCTCAGTAGCCATGAGAGAGTTCATTCACTCTGGCATGCTGGCCTACCTTATCTGGCCCTGAGTGTTCTTCGATTTTCTGAAGTTCCTCTTTTACCATTTGCTGGGGGAGCGGCAGGAAAACTCCTTCTTTCTCCACATCCTGCTGCCCCTGTTTGCTCAGGACAAATCTCAAAAATTCCCTGATCTTCGGGTCGAGTGCCTGTCCTGGAGCGAGGTTCAAGTAAATGTAAACAACGCGGCTCAAGGGATACGTCTGGGGTACCACCTCCTGGAATGTACCTTTGTAGTAGGGGCCGTTATCGTTGACGGCCAGAGCAAGCGGCTGCGTGCCTTTTATGACGCTGCTGAATCCCGAGTAGCCAATGGCGTAAGGGTCAGCAGCGACGCCTTGCGCGATCGCGTCGAGAGCAGGCAGGGAACCGACAGTCGTGCGTTCGGTGATGCCGTCTTTGTATTCACCGTTTTCCAATACCCGCTCCTGCACAAAGTTGGCAATACCATTGGGCCGAATCAGGCCCCAGAGATGGATCGGTTTGTTGACCCATTCACCTTTCGCCCCCACATCACCCCAAGTGGTCACCTCTTTGTAGCCGCGCTTGCGGGTCTTGGAATAAATTGCGTCCAATTGCGCAAACGTAAGCTTGTGAATCGGGTTCTGGGCGTTGACCAGGAATGCAATCGCATGGGTCTTGCCCGGAGTCCGAAAGCTGCCCCCGGCGACCCTCACTGCGAAGGGCGCGTATCCGAATTTTTGCTGGAAGGGAGCGATCTCGTTGGGCAGCATCTCGCGCGCAACCGGACCGAGCTGGGCCCTGCCTTCGGTGAGCGCAGGAGCGGCTGTGCCCGAGGCCTTAGCTTCCATGTCAATGGTGACATCAGGATACATCTGGCGGAAATCGGCGATCCATAGCTTCATTAATGCTTCCATGGTGTCGGCGCCCACACTTTTCATAGACCCGGAGAGGGTTCCAGCGCTCTTATAAACAGGGAGATTGGGGTTGGCTTTGGCGTGCAGCGTCTCGTTAAATTTTGGGTGCTCGGCGGCCAACGCAGACATACACAGAAGAACCACACCAACAAAAAACAATTGCACTCGTCGCATTTTGCTTCTCCAGTTTGTCATGAGTCACATGCTGATTTACACGTTCAATTCCCGGCTTTCTTGGCCCGTGTTACTACATACCCGCAGGATTAAACGATTCTGAACCGAAGATAAAAACTTGTTCAGAAATAAAAAGCGAATGTCGGGACAACCTGCTTTGCGATATGCTGGGCGCTCATGCCGACCGCTGCAACCCTCTTCGTGCCACGCCTTTTCGTACTTGCGTCCTTGTTTTTACTTCCGTTTGCAATGAATGCACAGGAGCGGACTGGTTCCAAGTTGCTTGCGGGCACGATTGACACAATTGTGCGCAAGCAGATGCAGATGCACAGGATTCCTGCGTTATCAATTTCAGTAATGCGCAACGGTAAGACCGTATTTTCGCGGGCCTATGGATGGGCCGATCTCGAGAATCAGACGCCCGCCACTCGCGATACGCTGTACCGTATCGGGTCCATCGCAAAACCGATCACCTCGACTGCCGCGATGGTCCTGTCGCAACAAGGCAAGCTCAACCTCGATGCGCCCATTCAGGATTACTGCCCCGCATTTCCCCAGAAACCATGGAGGGTTACGACTCGACAGTTGCTGTCGCATTTGAGCGGCGTTCGGAATTTTCGCGCCGACTCCGGCGCAGTTCCGGAGTTATTCAGCGACATCCATTACGCGAACATCACCGACAGCCTGGCCATCTTTGCGGATGATCCTCTGATTGCCGCGCCCGGCACAAAGTTCGAGCCCAGCAACTACGGATACGATGTAATAGGTTGCGTGCTGGAGGGAGCATCAAAAAAGCCGTTTTCTGACTTGCTTCAGGAAGTAGTCTTCAAACCGGCAGGGATGGTTGCAACCCGGACCGATGATGTTTTTGAGATTGTTCCGCACCGCAGCCGCTCGTATTCACTCGCATCGAACGGCAATATTCAGAATGCGCGCCCCACTGACACCAGCAACAAGGTTCCGGGAGGAGGGCTGTTGTCCACCGCTGACGATCTTACCCGCTTCGCCATGGCGCTTGAATCGGGGAGGTTGCTGGACCCAACACTCATTCAACAAATGTGGACGCCACAGTTCACCACTGACGTCACACCCACCAATTATGGTCTGGGGTGGATGATTCGGAGCTATGAGGGAGTGCAGGTCATGGCCCATACCGGTGAGCAGCCGGGTGCGAGCTCGATCCTTTATCTCATTCCCAACCGGAAGCTTGCATTCGCAGTGTTGACCAATGCTGATGCCGCCGGATTATGGAAGCTGGCAGATCAGCTCGCAGGCGTGCTTACCCATCCCGACAGGAAGTCGCCCGTGAAAGGTCGTTGATCAGGCGTCTTTTTATTCGAGCTTTTTCAGTTCCTGTTGTGCATATGCTTCGGGCAGAGGCAGGAAAATTCCATCTTGAACCACGGCCTGCTGGCCTTCCCGGCTGAGAATGTATCGCACGAACTCTTTCAGGACTGGATTGAGCGGTTTTCCCGGCGTCCGATTCGCGTAAATATAGATGACGCGACTCAGCGGATATTTCTGCTCCGCTACTTCCTCGAACGTGCCTTTGTAATAAGGACCTCCATTTGTTTTCGCCAGTGCCAGCGGTTTTACGCCATCGTTGAGATAGCCAAAGCCGGCATAACCAATCGCATATGGATCAGAAGCAACCATGGAGGCCAGCGGAAACACCGTGTCTTGCACCGTGATCCCGTCTTTCCACTGTCCATCGCCAAGAATGCGCAAACGCAGGAAGTGCTCAAAGCCGTTCGGTTCTTTCACTCCAACGAGGTGGATCGGTTTATCCGCCCAGTCCCCCTTTAAGCCAAGCTGCCCCCATTTCGTGATATCTTCCTTCCCGCCGCGATTTCTGGTTTTGGAATAAATCGCGTCAATCTGGTTGAAAGAGAGTTTTTCAAGAGGGTTCTGCTTGTTCACAAAGAACGTCAGGGCGTCGGTAAAGGCCACGGTCCGGTAACTTCCCCCAGCGATAGCAACCTCAAGGGGCTTATACCCGAACTTTTGTTCGAATGGGGTTTCTTCCTTCTCCATCATCTCGCGCGCGATGAGTCCAAATTCCGCGGTTTGCTCGGTAAGCACCGGTCCGGCAGCGCCCGATCCTTCGATGGAGGCTTTTATTTCGACATTCGGATAATACTTCCTGAATCCTTCGATCCATAGAGCGACAAGTCCCGGAGTGGTATCAGATTGAACTCCGTTGAGCGAGCCCGAGAGCTGGCCGCGCGGCTTGTAGGCAGGAAGTTTTGGATCAAGAGTGGCATGGAAGGTTTCAGGGTTAGGCCTGGCATGCGGCGGTCTTTCCGAAAACATCGGGACCGCCCATGCCAATACGAAAACCATCAGTAGAGTTTGCTTCATGCAATCCCCCTTTTTAACGCTTGGAATTCTAACGCCGGGAAAAGTCTATTCAATTTGGAATGTGAGAACCTTGGCCCCAACTTTTCCTTCGCCGGGAGACACCGCGACATACAGCCGGTTCAGTTGAGGTACCAGCAGAGCAGTTTTCGCTCCTACAGCGCTTGGGACCTTGGAGATCAGCTCATAGTGATCGGGATCTTTTTGCTGATAGACGCCAATATAGCCTTCTCCGCCGGTGATGTAGACGCGGTGGCGCTGCGCATCAAAAGCAACGTCATCGGCTCTTTCGGGTGCAGGAAGGCTGGCGACCGATTTCCCGGTGGAGGTATCGAAGACCACCAGCATTCCAGGTTTGCGGCACACGACGAATAGTCTGTGGTTAGGCTCGTCCAGAGCTATCGGCGAGTTTTGCTGGCACTCGTTGACTGGCCAGCGATCAATGATTTGGCGTTTGTTTTTGTCAACGACGGCAATGTGGTTTTGATCGGTAACATTGATAAACAATCTTTGCCCACTCTGCTCAATGGCCATTGCCTCGACGTGGTTGGCGTCAAAGGGAATATCTCCGAGGTGCTTGCCGTTGACCGGATCAACAATGGATAAAAAAGAGTGATCCATCTGCACATCTTTGCCGCCGGTAACGATATAAAGTTGATGAGCGCCACGGTCAAAGCCGATGGAATCCGCGCCTTGTGTAATTTGTACGGTCTTGATTACCTTGAAGCTATTGGCGTCCAGAATCTTGGAAAGACCTTTGCCGCTGTCGGTAACAAGCAACCGGTCGGCTTGCGGCATGAAAAGAAAGCTGTGAGGAGCTTCGAAGCCCTCAATGGTCCGCATCTTCGTTCCACTGTTCAAATTGAAAACTTCTACTGTGCCGTGGTCTTCCGCGGCCAGGAACAGGCGCTTGCCATCCAGATCTACGGCGAAGTGGTCAAAATCGCCGGAATAGTTGGGCAGATCAACGGATTGGACGAGTTTGAGAGGGGCATCATCCACTGATTTCGCCTGTGGAGTCATAGCAAGCAAGAAAGCAAAGAGAGCTAATAAAAGTTTTTTCATGGTCAATCCCTTTCCAACAGAGATTCCCAGACACTACGCAAGATGTATGACTCTCTTCTGAAAGCAAAATGAAATTCTGTTCAGAATTAGCGGCACCATGAATCAGCAAAATTTCCCTTTTTAGTTCATGCGGTGTTCGGCGATACGTTATGATTGGGTCGTATCGAAATGCGCATTCTCTTGATTGAAGACGAAGTAAAGATGTCTGGCTTCATCAAACGGGGATTGGTCGCAGAGCGGTATGCAGTAGACGCAGCGCGCGACGGGCGCAGCGGACTCGAACTCGCTACTACATATCAGTACGATCTGATCATCCTCGATCTGATGTTACCCGAACTCGACGGCAGTGAAGTGTTGCGAAAGCTCAGGCGCCAAAATTCTGCTGTTCCTGTCCTTATTCTCTCCGCCCGCGACGCGGTGCAGGACAAGGTGGCCAACCTCGAACTGGGGGCTGACGATTACATTACCAAGCCTTTTGCCTTTGCCGAATTGCTCGTAAGAGTAAAAGCGCTCATGAGAAGAGGGCCGGTAAACCGAGCCAGCACGGTGCGAATTGGCGATTTGGAACTCGACCGGCTGACCCAACAGGTAAAAAGAGGTGGGCACCGCATCGAACTTACCGCCAAAGAATATGCTCTTCTGGAATACCTGATGACCAATGCCGGCCGTGTACTCTCACGCAACATGATTATCGAACACGTGTGGGACCAGAGTTTCGACGGGATCACCAACATTGTGGATGTGTACATTCGGCATCTTAGAAACAAAGTGGACAGCGGACATGATCTCAAGTTGCTGCGCACCGTGCGCGGCGTGGGCTACAGTATCCGGGAAGGGGTGGAAGCATGAACATCCACTCGTTGCGCTTTCGCATGGCGGTCTGGTACGCGGGAGTTCTGGGAGTTTGCCTGGTCCTCTTTAGCGTCAGCGTATATCTGGGGCTTTCCGGTTACCTGAACAGAAGCTTGCGAAATTCTCTTCTCGACGATGCCCAATCCATTGGCGACAAGCTGCTGGTAGATGTTGACCGCAAAGGCGAGGCTTTTGTGGTTGGAGAACTTAACGAGATGGCGCCGGAGATCACCGGCCGTTTCATTCGCGTTACACGCAGCAATGGCACGGTGATGTACGTCTCGCCCGCGCCTCTCGATAAGCGTTTTGATCCTGCCCTGGTTCCTCCGGTCAAAGGGACTGTGCGTAGTGAGCTCTGGCGTGAAGAACACGGAGCCGCCCATTACGGCGTACTGATTACCGCCATTCCCTTTGTTAATCGGGACGGCCGCTCTTTCCTGATCGAAGTTGGAGCTTCTTCCGAAGCCAGTGAAACCGTGTTGCATGCGCTCGTCCTTATGCTTGCGCTAGGGATGCCGCTCATTATCGCGGGCGCGGTTTCCGGCGGCTACATCGTGATGAAGCGCGCTTTGAAGCCGCTTGATGAGATCACACAGAGGGCCGAGAAGGTCAGCTCCCACAACTTCGGGGAGCGCTTGCCTGTGGTCCACACCGGGGATGAAATCGAACGGCTCACGACGTCGCTGAACCGCATGATGACGCGCCTGGAAGAATCGTTCCAACACATCTCCCGCTTCTCGGCCGATGTCTCGCATGAGTTGCGTACACCGCTTGCGATCTTGCGGGGTGAGCTGGAATCCGTTGCCGAGCACCAGCAGCTTTCCCCGCAGATGCTTGAGACCATTGGCAGCGCCTTGGAGGAAATTGAGCGTCTCACCAAGATCGTGAATCACTTGCTCGAGATATCGCGTTTAGAAGCAGGCCAGGCGGTTCCGGAATCTGTAGTGATTGATTTGGGCGAGCTGGCCATGAGCACAGCGGAACAGATGCGATTGCTGGCGGATGAGAAATCCATTCACGTCCTCTATCTCATTGCGCCTGACGTTATGGTGAGAGGTGACTCGGCGTTATTGAAAGAGGTTGTCGTCAACTTGTTGGACAACGCATTCAAATACACGCCGGACGAAGGCTCTGTGCGCCTGATTGTTGAGACGAACGATAAGCATTCGGTGCTGGAGGTTCAGGATACTGGAGTGGGCATTCCCACAGAAGCATTGCCCCACATCTGTGAGCGTTTTTACCGCGCCGATAAAGCTAGGTCACGGCATTCTGGCGGTGCCGGTCTGGGACTTTCAATTGTGAAGTCCATTTGCACGGTTTTAGGCGGAGAGATAAAAGTTTCCAGCAAAGAAGGGGAGGGGACCCTGGTGCGTATTGAATTGCCGCGAATACCAGCGAAAAAAGCAGAACCAGCCAGTGCCGATCCCTTGCTCGGAGCATTGTCTTCGTTGCGAAGAGATTGAATCTTCGCAATATGTTACAGCCGCTCCCTTGGGGTTAGGCAGTGTTAAAAGCAGTCTCAAATTCGTCCTCTTTTTTCTTGCGCCCGGCGCAGAAGTCATACTTAACACCCCCGGCGGAATCTGAAAGTATTTTCATTCAGGCTTCAGCGTCGCTTCATTATCAAATCCTACGATTATTCGGGTTTTAAGAAACAGTCATAGATTAATGATGAATGCACTCGTCTTTCGTAACCAGTGCAACGGGGGAAAAAGAAGAATGAAGAAACCGCAAATTGCGGTGACGCTGTTTTTGGCCTGCAGTGTAATTGTGACCGCGCAGACGGAGCTTCCCAAGAAATCCAGGAACTCTGCAGCCAAGTCCGCTGCGGGCAAGCGGGGTGCAGCCAAGCAGGGCGCAACAAAGAAAAGCGCTACCAAAATCAAGCATGCCCTGCTCATCAGCATTGATGGTCTTCATGCACTCGACCTCGCGACCTACATAGCGAACCGGCCCGATTCGACTCTCTCCCAACTCAGCAAACGAGGAATCATTTACTCGAATGCGTCAACTCCGATTGCAGACTCCACGCCGGGACTGCTGGCGTTGGTTACCGGGGGGACTCCAAACTCGACCGGCGTTTACTACAGCGATGGATACGATCGCACCCTGTCTCCGCCCAAATCGGGATGCGCGACCCGGGGCGCAGTCATCACTTTTGACGAAACCGCAGACAAGGACCCCGACGCCGAAGATGCTGGCGGAGGAATGGATCCAGAGAAGATGGCCCTCGATCCTCAGAAGAATTGTTCACCGGTATTTCCCCACAATTTTTTGCGCGTCAACACAATCTTTGAAGTCGTGAAGAAGAGCGGTGGCAAGACGGCTTGGTCTGATCAGCATCCGACTTTTGGCGATTTCCTGCTGGGTCCCTCGGGAACCGGCGTTGATGATCTCTATACGCCGGAAGCACACGCGCCAGGAGTGAAGAAGGGCATTGCCGGTGCTGAAAAACACGACGCATTGAAAGTGCAGGCGGTGCTCAATCAGATCAAAGGGCTTGACCACACGGGCGCCAGACAGAGCGGCGTTCCCAAGCTCTTTGGAATGACGTTCATCACCGTGAGCGTGGTGCAAAAATTGGCGGGAAACGGGTACCTGGATGGCAGGGGCACACCCAGTCCAGGACTGCAAGGTGCGATGGACTGGACGGACAACGCCATCGGCCAAATGGTAAAAGAACTTAAAGACCAGAGTATTTTTGACTCTACACTGATCGTCATAAGCGCCAAGCACGGCCAGTCTCCGATCGATCAAACCAAACGCAAGCTGATGGACGAAGGCACTGTTCCCGATATTGTCGAATGGGTGCAAAAGGGATTGCTCGCCCACTCCACCGTGGATACAGTCGCATTTCTTTGGCTGAAAGATCAGAGCAAAACAGCAGAGGTAGTGAAGGCCATAGAAACAAAACAAGTGGAAGCGGGAATTCAGGAGATATATTCCGGCGAATCTTTGAAGCTCAAATTTCCTGATCCTCAACACGATCCACGCGCGCCCGACATTATCGTTCAGCCCATTTTGGGAGTGATGTACAGCGAGCCCAGCACCAAACTTGCGGAGCACGGAGGGTTCCTCGAGCAGGATACGAACGTTGGTCTGTTGGTCTCCATACCGGGAGCGCAAGGGCAAACCGTCAAGACCCCGGTTGCAACCACCCAGGTTGCGCCCACGATTCTTAAAGCATTGGGTTTAGATCCAAATTCTTTGCAGTCGGTCCAGCTGGAACACACTGAGGTGCTGCCATGGTTGCCGCTGCAATAAGCATAGTTCGATCGCAAGGAAGGCTAATTTGATGACGACAACAAACGTTCTACCTCAGCCGCAAGCTTCTCCTGGGCCTCAGACGGCAAAGCCTGGCTCATCGCGTGGAGGAGTCAGCACCTTTTTGGTTTACCTGTTCGAAAAGATGGCGCCCGATCCATATGTCTTTGCCGTGATTCTCACCTTCGCAACCGCGATTTTGGCATATACATTGACAGGCAATTCTTCTGTTCGTGATATCGGAGTGGCCTGGTATAACGGCGTCTTCAATATCCTGACGTTCGCATTTCAGATGGTGCTGGTGGTGGTGACCGGGTATTCCTTGGCCACTTCACCATGGGTCCACAAGCTTCTCGAAAAAATTTCTTCTCTTCCAAAAACTCCGCGCGATGCAGTTTCGCTGACCATCGTGATCGGCATGCTCGCCTCCTGGATCAACTGGGGTTTTGGCCTGGTCGTCGCAGGTTTGCTGGCGCGCGAGATTGCAAAACGCGTGCGCCTCGATTTTGGCTGGCTGGTGGCCGCCGCCTACACCGGCTTTGTCATTTCTACGGAGGGCCTGTCGGGCTCGATTGCGCTGTCGCAAGCGACTCCTGGCTCAGCGCTCAACCTGGTGGAGAAAATCGCCGGGCATAGCTTGCCTTTGACCCAGACCATTTTTACCCGCATGAATCTGGTGCCTGTCATCGCATTGTTCGTTTTGCTGCCAATTATTTTCCGGTATACCGAGCCTGCACCGGAGGACTCGGTCATTGTGGACCCGGAACGATTGCGCACCGAAGACCAGCGGAAACAGGCTACGGAAAAAACCGGCACCCTTGCAGCCTGGCTGGATCGCGCCTGGATCCTCAATATTTTGCTGGTCGCGTTTGGTGCAGCGGCGCTGGCAGGGCATTGGCGTCAAGCCGGGTTCTCTTTCGATATCAATTCAGTCATCCTTATTTTTTTGCTGCTCGGGTTGCTGTTTCACTGGAGACCGATTGCTTACGTGGACGCGGTAAAAAACGCCGCCCGGATCACAGGGCCGCTGATTCTTCAATATCCGCTCTATGGAGGAATCATGGGAATCATGACCGCTACCGGATTGGCAGGCGTGATCTCAAAAGCGTTCCTGTCATTTTCGACCGCGACAACTCTGCCATTCTGGACGTACATATCGTCTTTAATTATCACGTTTTTCATTCCCAGTGGCGGCGGTCATTGGGCGGTCCAGGGACCTTTTATATTGCCGGCGGCAAGAGATCTTCACGCTTCCATGGCAGGAACCACGATGGCAGTGGCCATGGGGGAGTCTGTGGCAAATATGATACAGCCCTTCTTTGCTCTGCCCATTCTGGCCATCGCGGGTATTGGCATGCGGCGGATGATGGGATTTATGGTCATTACTTTTGTGGTCGCGCTGGTCGCGTTTGGCCTGGCCTTGCTGTTCTTAGTTCCTAAGGCCTGAGGGGCCGTTGTAGTGGGTAAGTCATGGGTTATTTGAAATCGTGCACGTGGGGAAAGTGATACAGAACTTGTCATAGATATGGATTTGGCACCTATTGGGTAGACCTGAATGTTTCCTGAATCAGGCAAAGGAGAAATTCTAAAGGAGAGAATTCTTATGTATAAAATGGCCCATATCGCGTTCGCTGTTGTTCTTGTGCTCTGTTTGAATGGCGCTCTTTACTCCCAGTCCACAAACGCTTCACTGACCGGTTACGTTAGCGATCCGAGCAAGGCAGTGATCCCGGATGCCAAAGTAACTGCCATCAACGTAGGCACGAACATACGTTATGAGGCAATGACCAACGCCTCGGGCGGGTATACCATCGCGAACCTGCCGCCCGGTACCTATCGCATTCAGGTCGAGAAACCTGGATTCAAGACAGTCGTCAAGTCTGACGTTGATCTTCACGTGCAAGATACGCTCGCCATCAACTTCGAGATCGGAGTAGGGGCGACATCGGAGGTTGTAACCGTAGAAAGCGGAACTCCGCTGATGCAACTCGAGTCTTCTTCGGTCGGCAACGTTGTGGATTCGCATACCGTCGTTGATTTGCCCCTGAACGGGCGCGACTGGACCTTGCTTGTAACGCTGGAGCCTGGTGTCGCCCAGGTGCGCACGCAGAAGCCGCTGGCGATCAGTAACGATCGCCCGAACCGCGGCCTGGGATCGGAGGTCACTATCGGCGGCAATCGTCCTCAACAGAACAACTACCGCCTCGATGGCGTCAGCATTAACGACTACGCTTCCGGCGCGCCCGGCAGCATACAGGGCGCCGTGCTTGGCGTGGATGCGGTGCAGGAATTTTCCGTGGTTACCAGTAACGCGCCCGCCGACTACGGCAAAACCTCTGGCGGCGTCATCAACGCGGCTTCGCGTTCGGGCACGAACTCCTTTCATGGTACGGGCTATGAGTTTCTGCGCAACAATGTGTTTGATGCGCGCAATTTCTTCGACACAGTAAACGGGAAAGCGATAAGGCCTCCATTTAAACGGAACCAATTTGGTGGGTCTGCAGGCGGGCACATCGTCAAGGACCGTACGTTCTTCTTCGCCGATTACGAGGGGCTGCGCCAGAGCCAGGGCAACACCAATGTTGATAACGTGCCCTCAGTGGCGGCACGCTCGGGCCAGCTTGCTGCCGGCAACGTGACGGTTGATCCGCTGGTTGTGCCGTACCTGAATCTATTTCCGCTTCCCAACGGTATTGTGAATGGAGATACCGGCCAATTCAGCTTTGTTGCCCAGCAGGTCACAAATGAGGATTTCGTCACCGGCCGCATTGATCACAAGCTCTCCGAATCCGACAGTCTTTTTGGAACTTATGTGTTTGATCGGGGCGAGACAACCAGTCCCGATACCTACAACTTCAAGAATATCGGAACCAAATCGCGCCGCCACACGTTTGCGTTGGAGGAGTCACACACCTTTTCTCCGGCGCTGGTCAATGTGGCGCGCTTTGGTTTCAATCGAACTGTATCCATCGCGCCGACGACTCTGAGCGCGATTAATCCCGCGGCTGCGAGCACATCGCTTGGCTTCGTGCCTGGACTCCCGGTGGGCCTTATCAACGTGACCGGTCTCACTAACTTCCAAGGCGGCCTGAGGGCGGTGGGGGAATTCGATTTTCACTACAACTCTTACCAGGTCTACGATGACCTCTACTGGACCCGGAGCAAGCATTCGCTAAAACTGGGCTTCTACGCCGAGCACATCCAGTCAAACCAGCTCGGTACGGCGAACCCCAACGGACAATATATATTTGGCGGGCTGGCGGCATTCCTGACCAACCACCCCACCAGCTTCAATGCACCCATCAGCTCGGCCATCTCTCCGCGTGATCTCCGCCAGGATATCTACGGCGGATACGTTCAAGACGATTACAAGTTCAGGCCGAACCTTACTTTTAACCTCGGTCTCCGTTACGAGATGGCCACGGTGCCGACTGAAAGTTCCAATCGGCTGTCAACGCTGGTCAACCTGAATACGGATACTACTCCGAGACTCGGTTCGCCGTACTTTTCCAATCCTACGCTCAAAAATTTTGCGCCGCGCGTCGGCTTCGCGTGGGACCCGTTTGGCACGGGCAAAACTTCGGTCCGGGGCGCATTTGGAATCTATGATGTTCTGCCCCTGCCATATCAGTTCGAGCTTATTTCACTGCTCTCCGCGCCTTTTTCTCTGGCAGGAAATGTCACGCCGGCGCCAGTGGGATCATTTCCGACAGGTGCGTTTAACCAGTTGACCGTGACGACCCTTCGCAATGGCTACGTTCAGCAGAACCCGCATCGCAACTATGTCGAGCAATGGTCCTTTAACGTGCAGCGCGAGTTGGCGCGAAATTTCACGGTAACCCTGGGATACATCGGCTCACACGGTGTTCACCAACCGTTCCATGTGGATGACATTAATGTTGTCCAGCCGACGCTCACCCCAGCCGGCTTCGCCTGGCCTGCCTCCACTATTGGGACAACGAGACTGAATCCGAATGTCAGGCAAATCAGCGCCGTCACCTGGAACACCTCTTCGGTTTACCACGGCCTGAATGTGGAGGCGATCAAGCGTCTAAGCCACGGCTTCCAGATCCAGACCTCCTATACGTTCTCCAAGAGCATTGACACCAGCTCCTCGGGGATCGCGGGAGATACGTTTGGCAACTCTGTCTCAAGCCTGCCGGCCTTCGACGCAAAAGTAAGACGCGGGCTTTCTGACTTCGATGTTCGCCACGTGCTCATGATCAATGGTCTGTGGATGATTCCGAGTCCAAAGTCGTGGAGCGGAGTCCCCAAATGGCTGGCTTCCGGATGGCAACCCGGCGGTATCTTGACGCTGACAAGCGGCCTGCCTTTCACGACAACGATTGGCGGCGATCCACTCGGCCTCAAGAGTGCGGATCCCTACGCCTTCCCGGATCGCATCGCGGGATGCAGCCCGGTGAACGGTAGCTTCAAAACGACACCCAACGGTCCGCACTATCTCAACACGGCATGTTTCTCATTTCCGGTAACTGATCTCCCTTCAAACACCACCTTGCCCCGCTTGCTCGGCAATGCAGGCCGCAATACGGTGATCGGGCCGGGACTTGAGGAATTTGATTTTTCTCTATTCAAGAACAATCCGATTCGCAACATTTCCGAGACATTCAACGTACAGTTCCGCTGGGAGGTTTTCAATGTCGCGAACCGTGCAAACTTCAATCCGCCCACAAATCCGAACCGTCAAATATTCACTGCAGCCGGGGCTCTGAATGGCAACGCCGGTCTGCTGAACTCGACTTCGACTTCTTCACGGCAGATGCAGTTTGCGGTCAAATTTATCTGGTAAGCGGGATGCGCGCATCGGTGGGAGCCCCCGGCTTTAGCCGGGGGGAAAGGTTAGCAGAGTTTTGGGCTTTAGCCCTGGGCTTCTTTGTGAGTAGGAGATTATTTACGCGGGCATCAATAGCCCCTGGGTTGTCCAAACAGAATCTATAACAGCGATAGTGCCTTTTACAGTTGCTTCGCCTTGGTTAAGATTCAAATGATATCAAAGGGGTATCAAACCGTTGGTCATCGAGAGATTGTCGTTCTATCATTTCGCTTGAAGTATGTCCGGAATTCGGCGATCGTGTGAGCCAACGCGACCGCCGGATGAAGGGGAAGCGTTGCGAGCTCTTAAAAAGTCTTAGAATTAAGGAGAAGACGAAGACATATATCAAGACTGTCTAGCTAGTGTGGGGCTATGTGGGCATATGTCATTTAATTTTAATGACTTAACACTGAAATAGCCCATCCAGCAAGTACCCCCTGATGCAAAGAATCTTCTGAAGCTGATAGCATCAAAGAGGCAGTTATTTGAAAAAAGAGGAGTGCAGTTATGAAGTATAGTTCGACGGCGGTGATCGCAGGCCGGGATCCAGCCGTGCCTTTGAGTGAAAACAAGCATCTTCTGAAGTGGGTTGAGAAGATGGAGCAACTTACCCGGCCCGATACCATCCATTGGGTGGATGGCTCCCAGGAAGAATACGATGAGCTGTGCGCGCAGATGGTCAAGAGCGGCACCTTCATCAAACTCAATGAGAAGCTCTGGCCCGGCTGTTATTATGCCCGGTCGGTCGCGAGCGATGTTGCCCGGGTCGAGGACCGTACGTTCATCTGCTCACTTTCGAAGGATAATGCCGGGCCGACCAATAACTGGGAAAACCCCTATGAAATGCGAAAGAAGCTGAGAGGGCTTTTCGATGGGGCCATGCGGGGCCGCACCATGTACGTGCTGCCGTTCAGCATGGGGCCGGTCGGGACCCCCATGTCGCAGATCGGGGTCCAGCTCACAGACTCTCCTTATGTGGTGGCCAGCATGCGGATCATGGCCCGTATCGGTCTGCCTGTGTTTCGCGAGATAGATAAGGATGTCAAACGCGTTGTGCCGTGCCTGCATAGCGTTGGCGCTCCGCTCGCGCCGGGCGAAAAAGATGTTCCCTGGCCCTCAAACCCCGTGAAGTATATCGTCCACTTTCCCGAGACGCGTGAAATCTGGTCCTTTGGCTCTGGCTACGGGGGCAATGCTCTTCTCGGCAAGAAATGCTTCGCCCTGCGGATCGCATCGAATATCGCTCGCGACGAAGGCTGGATGGCCGAGCACATGCTCATCCTGGGTGTGGAAGATCCGAAGGGTGAGAAGACATATGTCGCCGCCGCTTTTCCGAGCGCATGCGGCAAAACCAACTTCGCCATGCTGATTCCGCCCAAGGGTCTCGACGATTGGAAGGTGTGGACAGTCGGCGATGATATCGCCTGGCTCAAGCCGGATGCCAGCGGCCGCCTGCGCGCCATAAATCCCGAAACAGGTTTTTTCGGTGTCGCGCCCGGCACCTCCGTCAAGACCAACCCTAACGCGATGGCGACGCTTTCCCGCAATACCATCTTCACCAATGTTGCGCTGACCCCCGAAGGTGGCGTGTGGTGGGAGGGAATGACAGACGAGCCGCCGGCGGAATGCCTTGACTGGCAGGGGAAGAAGTGGACCCCGCAGATTGCCAAGGAAACAGGCGCAAAAGCCGCACACCCCAACGCCCGTTTTACTGCTCCTGCATCGCAGTGTCCGACGATTGACCCGGCATGGGAAGACCCGGAGGGAGTGCCGATCAGCGCAATTATTTTTGGCGGGCGGCGGGGTACTACTATGCCCCTCGTGTACCAGGCCTTCAATTGGACCGCAGGCGTCTACACCGGCGCCACCATGGGTTCAGAGATGACAGCCGCCGCCGAGGGCACGACAGGAAAGGTCCGCCGCGACCCCATGGCAATGCTGCCTTTCTGCGGTTATCACATGGGCGACTATTTCCGCCACTGGATCAAGATGCAGCGTTCGCTGACCGAAACACCTCGCATCTTCCAGGTGAACTGGTTTCGCAAAGACGCCGACGGCAACTTCTTGTGGCCAGGCTTCCGCGAGAACATGCGCGTACTCAAATGGATTATTGACCGCGCTCGTGGCCGCGCCTTGGGCAAGGAGACCCCCATTGGCTGGGTGCCCAGATATGAGGATATCGAGTGGACCGGGCTCAAGTTTTCCAAAGAGGCGTTTGATCAACTGCAGGCTTTCGACAACGCAGCCTGGCGGCGAGAAGTTATCCAGCACGAAGAGTTGTTTATCGTTTTACACGCTCACCTGCCGCCAGAGATGGTCTACGAGAGGGAACTGCTCATTTGCCGGCTGTAGTGACAAAGAATGTGATATCAAACGGTCGAATATTGCAGAAAATTGCGCCATCATTGATTCAGCATTCTAGAAATGCGAGGGCGAAAGCTCTTTTTGGTCTTTGAGAATTGATTACCTCGTGCTATCGCTTCGAAGAGGCATGCGTTTAAGGCTCAGGCTTTGAGTTGTAAGAGAGCACCAGTTGGCAGCAAATCCCTGTGAAGCGCGGGAGCGCGGGTTTACCGAATAGTACATATCCGAGACTACCTGCATATCCCCCTTCTGTCTTCCATATGTCTTTGTGTTGTAATGATTTAAGACGTCAGAGACTTGTTTGAGCTAGTGGGCGTACTGCTTGCGGAAAGAGCTACAGGTTGCAAGAAAAGCAACAGCGGTGAAAGTTCCCTCCTGCTCTCAATGTACTGTGTGCAACAGCTTGTCACAGGAGGCGGCTTTTTCAGTCGCTCCGGCGGCATCTTTCAAGTCATCTGAATCGGCCTGGTTATGTGCTTTCAATTGACGATACCGCTCGACCGCGGTGTGGTACGAAGAGCAGGCCGCCTGAAGATGGCTGGTGTGCTGGGGAGTGCTGGGCGGCATGGCGTGGGCCAATCCAGATTCCGAGTCCCCGATTGCAATGTAGGCTTGTGCTGTATCCGCGATGGCCGCCGGATCGCTGCCGAATGCTTTATTAATAATGATGGAAGAGCGCAAGTTCGGCAGCGCGGATGCATATTCGTCCAGTTCCAGGTGCAACTGCCCCATACGAAGCAATGCATAAGCCACTCGTCCTTTGATGCGGGCGTCCTTGGGATCAGCATCTGCCAGCCCCTGGCGGATGTCCAGGGTCTGCTGCATGTACCCGAGCGCCTTTCCCGGTTGCTTCTGGTTGTCATAGGCCTGAGCTATTTCGCTCAAATCGAATGAGAGATCGAGTTTCGCCTGAGCGTTGTTAGCATCGGCCGCAGTTCGTTGTTGGTCAAGCTCCCGTGCTTTCTCCAGGTGCTCGATAGCTTCAACATTGCGACCAGTGTCGAGTAAACCAGCGCTCAAAGTTTTGTGCGTCAACGCCACATTGCGCATGGCCTCAGGATCGTTGGGGTGGCGTTGCAGCAATGACTCATACATCACCAGCGCCTTGCCCCGGATCGCGACCGACTTCGGATCTTTTTCATATCCGTAGGCATCTGCAAGCCTGAAGTAAGCGCCGGCCAGGCCACGCTGTGTGTCCTCATCGTTCGAGGAACGCGCTGTCAGCGACTCCCAAATCGCAAGTCCTGCTTCAGCATTGCTCAGGCCCTCTGCCTGATGACGAAGTCTCATATGTAAATTGCTGATGCTTCCATAGAGCCGGGCCAGTTGCTGGGAGGCATCCACGCGGTCCGGCTCAAGCGCGATAACAGAAGCCAGAATGGAATGTGCTTTCTCATAGCTGGCTAACGCTCCTGTAAGATCACCGAGATTTCCCGAGCCCGCCAAGCCGCCTTGCAGGTCGCCGACGCGAACATAGGCCGCCGCCAGCTCCATCTGCAATGATGTGTCGCCTGAAGATTCTCCGGCCAGAGAGTCGAGATACTGCACTGCCCGGCTGATGAGCAATTCCCGCGCTTTTGTCGAACCGGGCAGGGTCGCAATATTGTCGTGAATCTCAAACATCAACGATTTCGCCAGCGAGCGCACTTGATCAAAGCGATGCTGCGCTTTGACTCGTTCGCGCTGCGCGATACGGGCCTGCCACACGACGGCGCTGACGCCGGCTGCTCCCAGCAGCACGGTAATCAGGAACGATGCGACCGCAAGCTTGTGACGCAGAATAAACTTGCTGGCCACGTATTGAAACGATCCGCGGTGCGCCGATACCGGCAAGCCGGCGAGATACCGTGAAATGTCACTCTCGAGTTCCTGGGCCGAGGCATAGCGTTGCTGGGGATGCTTGCGCATTGCCTTGGCCACAATGGCATCGAGGTCAGCAGAGGAATCAACTTCTCGTCCTGCTCGTTCACCGGCTCGCTTCATGCGGTTGCGCAGCACAACCGCAGGTCTTTCGGGGTCGATTTCACAGATAACGCGAACCGCCTCCGTCAACGACTTATCTGCAACCGTATAGGGCCGTTGCCCGGTCAGCAATTCATATAAGATCACGCCGAGTGAATAAATATCCGTAGCTGTCGTGATGGTTTCCCCGCGCGCCTGCTCTGGACTGGCATAATCGGGAGTCATCGGGTTCAGAATCGAGCGGGTTGCGCTTGCGGCGGAACCGCTCCAGTGGCCCATTAACTTGGCAATGCCGAAATCCAGCAGCTTCGGGATGCCATCCGTGGTAACCAAAATATTTGCGGGCTTGATATCACGATGCACAACCAGATGCTGGTGAGCATAGTGGACTGTGGAACATATCGCTTGAAACAGGATGAGGCGTTGCCGGGTTGAAAGCCGGCGGGTGCGGCAATACTCAGTCACCGGCGTGCCTTCCACATACTCCATGACAAGGTAAGGTATGCCTTCCGGAGAAACGCCGGCATCGAGCAAGCGCGCAATATTAGGATGTTCCAGGGTTGCCAGGATCTGCTGCTCACTGGCAAAGCGCCGCAGCAGCTCGGGGAAATGCATGGCCGCCGGAACTACTTTGACAGCTACCTGCTTCTGGAAACGGCCATCGGTCCGCTCCGCCCGGTAAACCGTTCCCATGCCTCCGTGACCGATCGCTTCCAGCAACAGATATGGTCCCAGTGTTCTGCCTGCCAAAGAAAAGCTATGAACGGAATCGGAGTCGATTTGGGTCTTCACATCCAGGAACGAGGCCGCGTTACTATGGGCCGTTAATAAAGACTCAACCTCGGTGCGTATTTCCGGATCGTTTTGGCACAGTTGTTCAATTTGGGCACGGCGCTCTTCTTCGGGAGACTCCAGGATTATTGCCAGCACGCGTTCAATCTGCTGCCAGTCTGAGTGCTTCACGACGCAGCTTCTCCTTTGAGCCGGCGATAGAGCCATGCGCGGGCTATGTTCCAGTCGCGGCGAACGGTCGCCTCCGTAGTGTGGAGCACCTTGGCGATGTCCTTCGCCGATAATCCAACAAAAAAACGCATTTCGACGACCTGGCACTTCCGGGCGTCGAACTCGGCGAGCTCTTTCAGAGATTCATCCAGGGCAACCAGATCAAGATTCGACGATACCGGCAAGGTGAGCGCTTCATCCAGTTGATCGGGGTGGAGTCGTCCACCGCGCTTCCCAGCCAACTTTCGCCGAGCATGGTCCACCAGGATGCGGCGAATCATCTTGGCGGCAACCGCAAAAAAGTGGGCACGGCCTTCCCAATGTGGATATTCCTGGCGGCACAACCGCAAATACACCTCGTGAACCAGCGCCGTGCTCTGCAAGGTCTGGGCATGGGCTTCCTGTTGTAGATAATAGTTGGCCAGACGCCGAAGGTCTCCATAGACGAGGGGAATCAATGAGTCCAGAGCTTCCTGGTCTCCGTCACTCCAGCGCTGCAACAGTTCCGTAATTTGGCCGCGATCCGGCTCCATAAAGGGAATAGTGAACGAATTGTATACCTAGTTTCACAACTTAAGCACCGACCTTTTTTGGGACTTACGTAAGAAAACTCCTTTCTTTTCAATATTCTGGCTTGAATGTGATTGCACGGCTATCAGTTTTCTGCTTTTTTTGCGCTATTTGAGATAAGGAGAAAGGTAAAGATCGCCCGCCCGTGAAAAAAGGGTAGGCTTTAAAGATTCTTAAAATTAAAAATGAAGCTCTGGAATTCTTACTCGAAGAATGTGACGCATAAGTGTGCCATATCAGCAGGCTATGTGCCGATGTCACTTGACCCGCATCTCGCACCTATGGCTTTCTTGGATAAGAATTCCCCCTCTCTATTCCCCCCAAGTAGGTTGCAATGAGTGTCCTCGCTTTGAAGCGTTTTTGGATATTGTGTTTAGCCTTGGTATTTGCCTGGAGAGCCCCTGTCGCGGCTTTCGCAGTGCCGGCTCCGGCCAACAAGATAGGAATCAACGTTGATACGCCTCTGGATTGGATCAGAGACCGGGCTTTTACCGACGTAATGAAGGCTTCGCGCCAGTGGCTGACCCAGTCCAACACTCCGGCTGCCGTAGATGGCAACGGCTGGCCTACGCAAGATGCCAACATCGTAGTCTGGGCTGGCCCTCCGAACATGCAGGGGACCTATCGGTTTTCTTTCACGGGCAAAGCCAATGTGACGACTGGCTACGGCAGCGCAACAATTACCAATTTGAACTACGATGCGCCCTCGAATACGACCACTGCCGATTTGATCTACAATGGCGGCGCAGGCCTGCTGCTCAACTTTGCCAGCACGCAGCGAACTGCTGCCAGCGCTACCAATACGGGAATCACAAACGTCAAGCTGATGCGGCCCCGCACGGTAGGCGGAACTACGCCCTACACCACGGAGACTTTCACCGATCCATTCAAAGCCATCCTCGCCAAGTTTTCCGTACTTAGGACCAAGGATTTCACATCTACCGATGGCAATCAGATAGCAAATTGGAGCGACCGCACTCTGCCGACCACGGCTTCGCAGGCCATCGGCAATCCCAACTCTCCGCCTGGCATGTGGCAGGGAAGAGGCGCGGCCTGGGAATATGTCATCGAACTGGCCAACGAAACCGGCAAAGATGTTTGGATCAGCTTGCCCAACCGTGCTACAGATGACTACGTGACCAAGGTGGCGCAGATGTTCAAGTATGGCTCAGATGGAGTCAATCCATATACCAGCCCACAGGTTGCGCCGGTCTGGCCGCCGCTTAATTCCAATCTGAATCTGTATGTCGAGAACAGTAACGAGTTATGGAACGGAGCCTCGAACTTTCCGCAAACTCAGGACAACCACAATACCGCAATCGCCGAGGTCAACGCCGGAGGCTCTCCGTTGAACTTTGATGGTTCGACGAACGATTGGTATTGGGCCTGGCGTCGCGTGGCCAAGCGTGTCATTGAGATCAGCAATATCTTCAGGTCAGTCTTCGGCGATGCCGATATGATGACCCGCATTCGTCCCGTTCTGATGTCGCAGCTTGGTTATACCAATGGTCCGCTGCTTCAAGAAATGCATATGATGCAGAATTATTACAACAATCCTGTCTATGTAAACGCGCCGCGGCCACCAGGTTATTACATCTATGCAGCCGGCGGGTCGGGTTATTACGGCCCTACTGACGCCAGTTCGGTGGACCAAATATTTGCCACTATGGCGAGCACCTTTCGTGCAAGCCTGCAGGCAGACGCCAATTGGTCTCTCTGTTTTGGAATAAAACGCATCGCCTACGAGGGCGGCCCTGGCCTGCAGCAAACCCAGAACCCAACCGTGAATGCGAATTTATCCGCCGCCTGGGCAGACCCGCGCATGACCCAGGTCGTGATCAACGAGCATAATGTTTGGAGCCAGAATGCCGGCGACCTCCTGATCTATTTTCAACTGACTGGAGATTACCAATTTGGCTTCACCGATGATGTGTACGATCTCACTGCTCCCAAGCTGGTCGGCATTGATGATCTGAACAATTCAACTGCTCAGGGCTCGACCTATGGCATGCCCATACCAGCCACCATTGCGGCTTCGACGTATGCCATACCCCCAAGCTGGTTTGGAGGTGGAACCACATTGGCAAACCGCCACTGGCTGGGTTATCCGGTATACACAGCGGCAGCGCAGCCATTTCACATTGTGCTCAACGTTGCTGCCACCAGCTCAGGCGCGCAGGCGGAAGTCTTTGTTGATGGACAGTCCTTGGGTATTCTTACCGTTCCCAATACAGGAAGCGTCTCTGTATTCGCTGATACTGCCTCGCTGGTTACGCCGAGCCTGGCGGCTGGAAGCCACGGCATTCTGGTCCGCAACGTTAGCGGCACGTTTGTACTCAATCAGATCAAGGTATCAGCCATGCAGACCAGCAGCACAGCGCTGGCGTTAAGCAGCAATCCTTCCGTGGCCGGTCAACAGGTGACCTTTACTGCTACGGCGGCTCCGACAGGGGTGACTGGTTCTGTGCAGTTTATGGATGGAGCCAGCACGCTTGGTCCTCCCGTCACTTTAGCGAATGGAACCGCAACGTACATGACGTCGTCTTTGAGTGTGGGAGCTCACAACATCTCGGCATTATATAGTGGCGATAGCAACTATCTGCCCAGCACCTCTGCGGCAATGACAGAAGTGATAACCGCTACAGGTGCTGTTAGCACGACCACGGCTCTGAATGCGACTGCCAAAACCTTCTTTCGCCAGCCTGTCGTCTTCTCGGTACAAGTCACGGCGACCAGCGGCACGGCAACGGGAAACATAATCCTGCTGGAGGGGAACCAACAGCTTGGTTCCTCTCTGCCGCTGAATGGCAGCGGCGCAGCCACTTTCAGCACGCCGCTGCATCCCAGCGTGCATAACATTCAGGCGGTTTATCTCGGCAACAACAACTTCAACGGAAGTGCCTCAACAGCGCAACCCGTAACCGCCTCACCTCGGCCCAAGCCACGCTAGACCGGTTTCATAACTTGAATACTTAGTTTGTTGGTTATCGCGTGCTACGTCCGAAAAGAAAATCTAGCCCTCTTTTCGATAGCTTCAACAAAATCTATTGAGTTGCTATCAATTCCTCTCATTTCTTGCGCCATTTGATTTAGTACGAATTGTCCCAGGAAGGGAAATGAACCATTTCAGGAAGTATTTTTGCAACTGGCTTATAGCCTTCGCAGTCCTCGCAGCTCCTGCAGTGGCTGCGGCCGATGTCGTCACCGAATGGAACGAAAAAGCCCTGGCTTGCGCGACCACCGCGAAGCAGCTACCTTTCGCTGGCGCCCGCACCATGGCAATGGTTCACACGGCGATGTTCGATGCCGTTAACTCCATCGAAGGCCGCTACACTCCCTATAAGGTCAAAGAATCGGCCCCTCCGGGAAGTTCCCCTGAAGCCGCCGCTATTGCTGCGGCACATGCTGTTCTGCTCAATCTTTTTCCAGACCAGAAAACAGATCTCGATGCGGCCTACACGGCGTCCATGGCGCAAGTCCCCGATGGCAGCGGCAAGGCTGCAGGCATTGCTGTCGGAGAAAAAGTTGCTGCTGAAATTCTTGCTCTCCGCGCTTCGGATGGAGCAGACGCCCCTAATACCTACAGACCCACAACGGCACCGGGCGTGTATGTCATGACGACGCTGCCGATAGGGTCGCAATGGGGGAGTGTGACCCCTTGGGCGATGGAACGCGGTTCACAGTTTCGTCCCGAAGCGCCGCCGCAATTGACAAGCCCAGAATGGGCCAGCGATTACAACGAGATCAAAGGCGTCGGCAGGAAGAAGAGCACTCTGCGGACCAGTGAACAAACTGACATCGCACGGTTCTGGACCATTACAGGCCCCGCAAGTTGGGACCCGATCGTGCGTCAATTAGCCGCCACTCCAGGGAGAAGCTTGATTGAGAACGCCCGCCTGTTTGCCTTGGTCGAAATCGCAACTGCCGACGCATATATTGCGGTCTTCGACGCCAAGTACACCTTCAATTTCTGGCGCCCGATTACTGCGATACGCAACGGGGATATTGATGGCAACGACGCCACCGAACGCGAACCTGACTGGGAACCGGCGGTTGATACCCCGCTTCACCCGGAATACCCTTGCGCGCATTGCATCACTTCTTCCGCTGCGGCGACCGTACTCGAATCCGAATTTGGCACGGGACCAGTTCGGGCGTTGACCATGACGAGTTCTACGGCGCCGGGTGTGGTGCGCAAATGGATCACCATCCGGCAATGGGCCGATGAAGTTTCCAGCGCGAGGATCTATGGTGGAATCCACTACCGAAATTCAACTGTGGTTGGTAAAGCCATGGGCAGAAAGATTGGCGAACTCGCGGCCCAGCAGTACCTGCAGCCGGTTCATTGAACGTATTCCGAATGGCCCTGGTTGCGAGCGGAATTGGCCCGCAAGAACATACGAACGAAGGAGAAAATAATGAGACCCTGGAATTTTTACTCAAAGAGTGTAACGAAGAGCGCCACGCTGACGATAACAGTATGTTTTCTGTTCCTCGTTGCTGGACAGCAGTCCTTTGCTGAGGATGAGCACCATGGGCGGAGGCAAGAGGTGAAATACCTCTTTATTTGTGCCGGTGACCAGGCACGCACCTCTCCCGATTTTCTGGCTGTTATAAATTTTGACGAGGATTCGCCGCACTATGGAAAAGTGATTGCTCAAGCTCCCCTGCCTGAGCCGGGGGCGACCGGAAACGAGTTTCACCACATTGGTCTTTCCGCTGATGGGAAAGTCGTCGCCTGCGGCGGTCTGCTCAGCGTTCTGAAGGGACAGAAAGAAGTCTTTTTCTGGGATGTCTCTGACCCGGAGTCTCCCAAATTTCTTTCCTCGGCTGATCCGCCACTCTCTGCGATTACAGATGAGTTCCATGCCTTGCCGGAAGGCGGCTTCCTGGTGACCATGATGGGCGGAGCCCAGGGACACGCTCCTGGACGCGTCGCCGAGTTCGATAAGAACCTCAACCTTGTTCGCGAACATCCGGAAAATCCACCCACCGATGGATTCGACCCTCATGGCATTTCGGTGCGATCGGAACTCAACCTGATGGTGACCAGCGATTTCATCTGTCCGTCTACTACCTTGAACGCCGTTGCCGGCGGCCTCGATCTACGTGGCAGCGTGCGCGTTTGGAACCTGAAGCGCCGGGAGATCCTGCGCACTATTGATATCCCCAACGCCGGTGGAACCATTGATGTGAGGCTCATTCCCCGCGATCGCCGCGCCCGCGGCTTCACCGCCGGCATGTTGGACGACAAGCTTTACCTGCTCGATACCCGGCGCGGGACAGCACGCGCAGTCTTTGATTTCACTTCAATCGCCAAAGGGGGATGGCCGCAACTCATGCGCGTTACCTCCGATGGCCGAAGGCTGTTCGTCTCTATGAACCAGGCGGGAAAGATTGCCATGTTTGATATCTCCGATCCCGACGAACCGAAATTGCTCAAAGCGCTCGATCTGGGGCCCAATTCCGGTCCGCACTACATCGCGCTTACGCCAGATGAGAAGCGGCTGGTAATCAGCGACTACTTCCTGAATGAGGATAGTTTCGGAAAAGTCCATGCTGAAGGCGACCACAAGGTTCACGTGGCGCGAGTTACGGAAAATGGCTTAGTGCTGGACTCGCGATTCGATCTGGATTTCAACACTGCGTTCAGCTCAGGCCCGGCCCGGCCGCATGGCATCGCGATCAAGTAGTTGCGTTCGGAAATGCTGGCACTCCCGGCATAAATGAATTGGAGGAGAGGGAATGGCAAGCGGAAACCAATCCACAACGGTGATTGAGAGCGCCAGCCTCGACCGACTACTGCGTGGATTCTTGATTTCTTACCTGCTGACCGCCGTCAGTCTAGGCTTGGTTGGATATCTGTGGGGCAGAGTCGGCTTCGATCTGCTGATCGTGGGCATGGGGTGGCCGCATGTGATCTTTGGCTTTCTGTTCAACCTTGGCAAGGTAGCTGACGGCGATCGTGGGTATCGCGTGGCTCTCGCGAGTCTGCTGTTAGTAACCCTAGTGATTGGTTTTGTGAACAGCATGCGGCCGTTGACCACGATCATTTATCTATATTTCACCTTTCATGCATTCCGCGATGAAATTTTCATCTATCACCAGCGCAGAACGGGCTATCGCTTTTTCGGACGCGTACTTGATCGCAACGGGTTGGGCATTATGTTGGGCGCAGCCGTAGTGGCTCTCATCGGACAGCTACCCGTGCACGGCCCGAACGGCAAGCTACAGCTCTACCTGGGATTGTGTGTGGTCGCGGGCTTGCTGAGCGGGATGGCCTGCCTCTTCTGGCCGAAGCAGTGGGTTCGCAGACGATCGGGATTGTGCTATGCCTTCTTGGCGTTGCTCTTGTTTGTCGGGGCTGCGGCTGTCATCAAGGTGCTGCGCATGCATGCGTTGAGCAGTCCATCCTTCTTCGCGTTCCTGGTAGTGTTCCACTATTTCAGTTGGTACGTGTTCTCGCTGGAGCGGGCCGGTGTGCGGCCCACCTCGCCGGTTGTACAGCAGGCGGTGGGATTAGGCGCATTTCTGCAATTCCTTCGCACCGTGCCAGGCTTTCTGAAGGCAGTGGTGGCGATGAATGTATTTTTTATGGGATGTGCATACGCATACTACATTCTGCGTCTATCACCGGCACTGCGGGTTCCATTCGACTTTAAGTTCTTTATCTACTTGTTGGTATTTCACGTGACCACGAGTTTTGTTCCGAAGATCTCTCGGGGAGTCACGCAATTGAAACCGTTGAAGGCTGCCGTTGCTTAGTAGGAGTCGGAGAGGGAGTGTGCCGCATTTTTGGAGAAAGACGAACGAACTATGTTGTTACGCATCAGGCTTTATCGCAGGATTATCGCTCAGCCCAAGTAGGCACCTCGGTTAGATCCGCGCCGAGGGCGATGACAAGATCCATGTGGCCGGGGGTCACGGGGAGGTGGCTATAGTGCTGGATCGGTGTTGAACTGGACACCCTGCGTTCAGTTCAGAACCATCCCGGCCACATGGAGCAATGAAGTGGATGGTTCGCCATCCAACAACACTCGACATCAGTTTGAATCAAGTTTCAACAAACGTAAGGGAGAGTAAGACATGAAGCGAAAAACGTTGCAATCGTTGTTGATAACCAGTGCGCTATTGCTGATGTGTGTTTTCAGCATTTCGGCATTCGGCATCCAAGGCAAGCCGTCCGTCATTGCTTATTTGGATGATCATGGAGAGGCGTACACCAGAATTTATGTTTATGCCGAAGGCGACAACGGAACCTTGGTGGCAAATCGCTGGGCAGACGTTGGAGGTTTAGGTTGGGACTGGGAGGACTTAGGACTACCAGCCGGTGCTGCCAGCATCTGGAGTCCATCGGCGGTGACATATACGGATTCAAAAGGGAGACAGTACCAGTTTGTGTTTGTACTCACCGATCAGGGCCACCTTGCGGTCTATGCTCCGCAGCGCGGGAATGGAAGTGCTGCCTGGGTAGACTTAACTAACCTACCCGGCGGTATCGGGGAACTTAGCTCTTTGTCTGCCATAACTGATGTGGACGCGTCAGGGAACCATCGCGTCTTTGCTTTTGCCGAAGACAAAGATGCCAATCTGGTCGTCGTCAGTTGCACCAGTCTCTGCGAGTGGCAGGTCATCAATGGTTCGCACTGGAGTTGGTTCAACTACAGCTCAATCTGGGGGCATGTACCAGTTTGCTGTATTTCTGCTCTCTCTTACGACTCCTATCCCAACGGCTCTCGAATTCCCAAGATCGCTATCACTGGCACAAGCGCCGATGGCACCTTGTGGGCGGCTGATGGCGACGACTTTCAGAACCTGAATCTGTTTAACTTCGGACTAACCAACGACGGTTCCAAATGGATTTCGTCAACTGCTATCTACTCCTACACAACGCCACCTCAAGTGCAGTCGCCATGCAATTCGCTCATTGTCTTCTCCGGAGCGACAGATGGGCATTTGAACGGCTTGATTGGATGTAAAGACACGTTTTTCCAAACTCAGTTAAAGTTCGATCAGAACGTGCCACCGCAATTGCCTTCGGGAAAGCGCTGGGTATTCGATCCGACTGCTGTCACCTACACGGAGTCGGACTACTCATTCCGCACCTCTGTCTTCGTTTCCGCAGCCGATGGGCGTCTCTACCGCGATCATGCCAACGGCACCAACCTTCAGTGGGATCCCCTTCCCGTGCCTTCGGATACAACTCATTACATGAACAGTCCTGCTGCGGTTACGTTCTGGCACTACAGCCCTGATCCCTGGATTTACGTTTTCGCCACGGATGGGAGTACCCAGGATCTGGTTGTGAATTACTGCAACAACGCTTGCGATGACGTTAGTAATTGGAACTGGGCCGATCAGGGCACTCTGTAAGAGGCATATGAAACAAATACTCGCGTTGATCTACGGGATGTCAGTCTACATTCATTTTCCTTAGCGATCAGCCTCTTTAGAAGTACCTGCCGTCGTCCCTCTGTCTCACATGTCACGGCCCCTTTGGGTATCCCATCACTTGAGAAAAATGAAATAAAAATCCGAGGCAGTTGAAGCAATTGAATCTATTGGTATACTGAAAGTGGCAATAATATTTAGGGTTTCCACTACCCATTCCAAACCAAGTGGGGACGTAGTTCAGTTGGTTAGAACGCTGCCCTGTCACGGCAGAGGTCGCGAGTTCGAGTCTCGTCGTCCCCGCCATTCTTTTCAAGGAGTTACCGGACGTGACACCGAAAACTCCAACCCACAATCCAACCCACAGATTTTAGTGCACCGTGGTATTCATTCCCACAACGGCAAGGCTGGCCATCTGTACCGGTTCACCGGATGTAGATCGTCCAGGATTCGACTGGCTGTGGGCCACAGGCAAACATAAGCACAGTAGAACCATCGTAAACGCCGGATTTCTCACTGAGTTTCGCATTGTGCTTTCCTTCTTATGGGATTGATTGTTCATCTCGCGCTGGCCAACTGAGTTTCAGGTTGCACGGATTTTTCGAGCGCTGCCAGCCGCTGCATCAGCTCTTTTAACTGTGCTTGTTGCAAAATCTGCTGGCTCTGAAGCGTGGCTTTCAGGCGGTCAATTTGTTGCTGCTGGGCTGCGAGTTGTTCCTGCTGTTGTTCGAGCAGCCGCTTTTGCTTCTGTACCTCGTTGAGCAGCATGGCGTTCACGAAGTGATAGCGCACGGTTTGCGGTTTGCCGTCCTGGTCGAAGACCACGAGGTCAGGAGCGATCTTGGCGACCTCTTCCGCCACAAGCCCGTACTGGCGGGTGTGGGTGGAATCGAGTTCGGGCTTGTAGTAGAAACTCACCGGGCGCAGCTTCATCAGAACGTCGCTCTCTGCGTCCATGTCTGTGATCTGTTCTTTGTAGCGTTGGGAGGAAGTTATGGTTCCCAACTGGCCGCTCGAATTCACAAAGACTGCGACACCGCCGGAACTGGTTGCTCCAAAGGCCCCGGCGATGAAGGCTTTCGTCTGAGTGCCAGTAGTTCCGATGTGGATGCTGTTGACTCCCCCGCATTCCCTGGGTTGCCGATATAGATGTTGTTGCTTTCGCCCGCGATCAGATTTGAACCGGCATTGTTCCCAACGGCAATGTTGGAGCTGCCCGTGGTCATGGTGTTGAGCGCATTTTCTCCAAGGGCCACGTTGCTGCCTCCCGTGGTATTGGAAGAGAGGGCAAGCTGACCAAAAGCAGAATTATCTCCGCCGTGGGTGTTGGCTTGAAGCGCACCTGCGCCGATGGCAGAATTGCTTGCACCATCGGTATTGAGGTTGAGTGCGTTGAGACCAAATGCAGAGTTATTCACGCCGGTCGCATTTAAGCTCAACGCAAAGACGCCAAATGCGGAGTTTTGCTCACCAGTTGTGTTGCTAACGAGCGCCTCGTGGCCGAATGCTGAGTTGAATTGGCCGGTTGTATTGGAAGTAAGTGCGCTGTAGCCGAAAGCGGAATTCGCAGAAGCGGTGTTGGCTAAGAGAGCATTATGACCAAAAGCGACGTTGTAATTACCTATTGTGTTCGCTAAGAGCGCACCGGTACCAAAGGCTGCGTTTGAGCTTCCGGTCGTATTGTTGCCGAGCGTGAAAAAACCAAAAGCAGTATTGAAATTGCCGCTGGTGTTGGCTTGTATGGCACCCGAGCCAAAGGCAGAGTTTTTTTCGCCGCTTGTATTGCTGGTCAGAGAGCCCGTGCCAAAAGCCGAGTTGTCTGAAGCCGTGGTGTTGGACGCGAGGGCAATGGCGCCAAAGGCAGAATTGTTGGAACCGGTTGTGTTGTGCCACAGTGCATCAACACCAAAACCCGCATCGGAACCGCCGCTGGTGGTGTTCGTGAGCGCATACATCCCGAACCCGGAGTTTCCTCCCCCCGTCATGGTCAGGTTCCCTGCGAAATTCCCCACGAAAGCATTGGCTGAGCCGAAGTTGTGCATGAATGGCATACCGAGGAACAGAACTCCCGAGGGTCCTGAGGAACCAAGGGTCGTGCCGGGAAGCGTCAGATTACCGTTAAGGGTGACCGTTCCGGCAGAAAAGTTGCCCGAGCTGTCGCGCGAGACTATCGTGCTGGCCGTGTTGTCCGATGTAGCATTGGTCGTCACCGTAACCCTACCCGCATTAGCCGCAACGCTGATCCCGTTGCTTCCGGCTATGTTTACGCTTCCGGTCTGTCCATTCAGACTGCTAAACAAAGTTTGCCCATTTGCAAACGTGATAATGCCCGTGCTGCTGATGGAAAGGCCGCCAATCGCTACACTGCCATCTCCACCCACTGAGAAAGGCGAATTCATCAGCGTGTGATTGGGAGAGATCGCCGGTATATGGCCCGGCGTTGCGCTCGACCGAAAGATGATCTGGTAGAGCACCGGCCCGTCGGTGCTGGGCGAGAGGCGCTGCCATACCAATCCGCCATGCGGCCCGGCGGCGTGCCCCTCGGGGGCGGAAAATGCGGCTACGAGTGCAAGCAACAGAGAAATCGCAAAACCTGAGCGGTGTTGGGACATAAATGTCTCCTTGAATCTTGATTGGGAAGAGCGCCAAGGGCGGTGGCCCCTAACAAAACGCATTCGGGCAAAAAGGTGTGGGTTGCGGCCTGATTGCCCGATGCGGCCTTTTCCCTGGGGGAGAGAATACGAACAAGAACCAGGGCAATGGCAGTAACTTGAGGTAAACTGATTACCATAATCTTTTCCCTTTCCATCCGTTTATGGCGCCCAAAACTGGTCCGGCCCCGCCTTCCGTGGAAATCCAGCAGGAGCTTGGAAGAGTGCTGGCAAGCTCGGCCTTCTCCCGCCCGCGCCGTCTCGCCCGGTTATTGAAGCACCTGGTTGAGCACACACTCCGGGGAGAGGAAGATCACCTCAAAGAAACCGTGTTGGGCATCGAGGTCTTTGATCGCGGCCAGGATTTTGATCCCCGGACCGATCCCATCGTCCGCATTGATGCGCGCAGGCTGCGCGCTCGTCTATCGCAGTACTACCTTGATGAGGGTGCGCAGGACTCGGTACTGATTGTCCTGGAGCCGGGCAGTTACGCGCCATCGTTCCGCAAACGCGACCATGTAGAGTCACCGGCCGTCAGTTTCGCTTCGCTCAAACGTACTTCGGTGGCCGTGCTGCCCTTTGTGAACCTGAGCGATCGCGCCGAATACGAGCTGTTCTGCGAAGGGTTGAGTGAAGACATCCTGAACCGCCTGGCCCAGCACGAGGGTCTGCGTGTGATTGCACGAACTTCTGCATTTCAGTTTCGTGGTCCGACCCGTGATCCGAGGCACATTGCCAGGCAATTGAGAGTAAACACACTGGTAACTGGCAGCCTGCGCGGTGACAAGGAACAGGTGCGCATCACCGCTCAACTGGTGAATGCGGAAGATTCAACTATTCTTTGGTCGCAGGAATATCACCAGGCTGCCGCAGGCATGCTTGAAACGCAGGAGACGATTTCTCGTGAGATAGCAGGTCGATTCGGATCCAGGTTTAAAGATCAGCCGGAGAGCGGCTGTCCTGCCGCGCAAGCCCATCCGGCCCATCACAGCGGCACCAGCGCTTACCGGCTGTTTCTGCAAGGACGCCGCCTGCTGCATCAAGGCAACCGCGAAGGCTATCTTCAAAGTATGGAGTTGCTGGAAGCGACGGTCAAAGCGGATCCTGGATACGCCGCTGCCTGGGGGAATCTCTCTATTGCTTGCGCCTCCTCGTTGATGTTTCGCTTGCGCAATCCGGATTCGCTGATCGCCCGCGCGCGGTTTGCCGCCCAAAAAGCCCTTGAGCTCGATGCCCTCTCACCCGATGCGCATGCTGCGCTGGGGCTTGTGGCCGCGCTGGCCGACTTCAATTGGGCCGAAGCCCGGCGCTGGTTCGATAGCGCGCTCGATGCCAATCCCGTTTATGGTTTTGCCCGGATAAGCCGGGCGATGCTGTGGTGCGCTCCCACAGCGCAACTCGATGAGGCTG
The DNA here is from genome assembly GCA_035487355.1 of Terriglobales bacterium. Lineage (NCBI taxonomy): Bacteria > Pseudomonadati > Acidobacteriota > Terriglobia > Terriglobales > Terriglobales bacterium. The sequence goes on from DATHMF010000009.1 coordinate 87,164, forward strand.
AGGATGAGTTGGAGCGAGTGCTCAGCAACGACCCGTTGAATGCCGAAGCCCTGATCAACCTTGGTAGGGTGTTCTACTACGAGCGGCGTTTCGATATGGCGGCCGAGATGTTGCAAGCGGTCCTCGATAGCAACCCGCAACATGGCAATGCATGGGTCATGCTGGCCTTTGTCCGTGAACAAATGGGCATGAAGCAGCAGGCGCTGGAAGCCTATCGTCACTGGGAACGCCTGCTTTCCTTTTCCTTTACCACAACCTGGACCAACGCTGTAGAACAGATTCTGTTGGGAAATCCCCTCGCCGCCGAACGTACCACGCGGAAAATGGCCTGGATGGCGAGATTCACGCCATTTCCCCTGGCCGGGCTTGTGGCTGATTTGTTTATCCGGCTGGAAAACTACGACCGTGCGCTGGAATGGCTGGAAAAAGCCCACAAGGAACGGGCGACCCGGCTCATTTGCGCGGCGGTGGATCCGGCATTTGATCCGCTGCGCAAGCTTCCGCGTTTCAATCGTTTGGTCGCGACAATTATGGGTGATGCAGTTCCGAATCCCGCTGAGCAAAGCGAGACGGTGCTGAGATAAACAGGTTATTTAATCGGAGTCGCGCTGCATACTCGTTCGTCGCCAGCACCGCATCGGGTGGATTTCGGACGAGTGCCGCTCCGGCGCTACGAATGCCACCGCAACCGTCTCGGTGGGAGCCTCACCTGGTTTCGTCGCAGTCAATTCTGCAACCAATAAGACATATGTCTCCAACTTACTGGATAGTACGGTCACGGTAATCGACGGCATCTCTAACAGCGCGACAACCGTACTGGCGGGCGCCCTTTGTCGGCGCCATGGCGGTCAATCCCATCACCAATAAGATCTATACAGCCAATGCGATGGATAACACGGTAACCGTCATTGATGGCGGCACCAATGCCACCGCAACTGTTACCGTGGGCACCAACCCGATCGGCGTAGCGGTGAATCCGGCAACCAACCAGGCACTACAGTTTTTTGCTGATTGAGATCTCGATCAGAACCCCAACTGCTCTATATCACACTGGTCAACCGAGCCAGCGTCGCTTTGCGCGCGGTGCTTTTTGGCGCCAGGAGAAGACTCGAAGGATTCGCCGCACTCGCCGCGCCACAGTTTGTCGAGATTCCGAACATTGCCGTAATTCCTACCTGCTGGCCACTGATGTTGAACGTGAGTGAAGCGTTCAAGCATGCTCCCGATCGCAACGTGATGTGGGCCGTAATATCCACCGAGATCTGGTTCCCACCCATTTCAAAGTTCCAGGTGAATTGGTTTCCATTATTGGGATTGACCACCTTGCCGTCGAATGCGACCGAGTCGTGAATCGTTGTTCCCGAGACGGTTCTCTTATAGTTAAACCCGACCGTCAAATCAAGACCAGCGATGGCTCCATGGTAGTCCCCGCCTATCTCGATGGTTTGGCTTCCATCGGTCCGCTGTATGAGCAGATGAAGGTTTCCCTCGCCGACCGTATCTGTCTTGATCTGCGCCGCGAGGGAAAATGTGGTGGACTGAATCCCTGCCTGGTCTTGCTGGTCGAGAACATACGTCACGCTGAAATTGGAATTGACCCGAATCGAGCCGGCTAGTTCAAGACTGCCTTTGTGCGTGCCTTTGTTGTAGGTATAAACCAAGATGTTCTTGACCGGATCCATCGTCAGACCAGGGGGCAATTGGATGGTTCCGCTGGCGCCTCCATCCTTGTCGTACCTGAAGTCCACATCTAAGCCGCTGCCGTTTTGCTCCCACTTCCCGGTGAAGTCCAGTTCATAGTTGCGGGCCACAGGACCTTGCGTGATAAAGATGTAGATGAATTCACTGGAGTCAGTGTCCCGCAGAATTCCGTTAATGGTGGACTTAACACTCGCAACCGTGAAAATGAGATTGAACTGGTTGTCCATGCTCCAATCACCATGCAGGCTGAAGAAAAAAACGCCGTTCTGGTCAGGCGCAATATGCAGCACTCCATTTGCGACTTGCAGATCGGGGCGTACATTGGCATTCGCGTGAAAATTGAAGACCACGTTCCCCGATTGACGGAGTTCGAGTTGATTGCCTGTATTAAACTGCCAGACAACGGGAATGGTCGTAGTCGTTCCTGTGTTATCTGTGACGCTGATCTGAGCATCGTCAGCCACCGTCCAGGCTCCGAATGATGCTCCAGCCCTGGTTACATTTCCCTGAATATCGAAGTCCAAAGTGTCGGTACCGTTTGTGAGACTAAAATCAGCCATAAAATTCCTCCCGGCGCCTTAGAAGGCGCCATTTCTGCTAACAGAGATAGTGAAACGTCCATGTCCAGGACCAGAGATCCCAGTGCCAAATCCATATGCCCAATCAAATTTCAGGGCAACCAGACCTTGAATGAATCGAATCCCCAGACCAGGGCTCTTGAGGATGTTCTCTCGCGAGGCAAGTCCCGTCGTTGCCAGGCCTGGAGAGTTTTTCAAATCCGTTGCGGAAACGGCCCCAAAATCGAAAATGGCAGCCAGCCGTACATTCCGCCGAAGGAAGTCCCGGATTGCGTCGCTGCCGTCGAGAGTTCCTGGAATGGGAGTCCATACTTCGCTCTGCAGACTCCACAACCTTCGCCCTAATGCATCGTCGGTACGAAATCCGCGCAAAGTCTCAGAGCCCCCAAGGCTTGGTACCTCCGTGATGGGCGTATGCAGTGTTGCTGCTTGAAAATGGCCCGCCAGATCAACGGAAATCAGAAAATCGTTGGAGACTCTGCGATGCAATCCCTCGTCAACAGTAAAAACCACATACGACGATGCTCCCGAGCTTCCCGTGCGCACTTCCGAATCAAGCATGATGCGCATGGGATGAAGCGCAATACGATCCTCGTATGTAAATGGCGACCCCAGTTTGATGGTGTTGAGGTTTAACTTGCCGACCGTTGTGTCTTTGCGTGATAAAGAAACGGACTCCCTGCGCGGCTCAGCGAAAATGCTCCACTGAAAACCTCTGTCGTCGCGGCGAAGCTCCAGTTCGCCATGAAGATTGCCTCCAACGCGCCGCTCGTCTGTTTCTTGTCCTCCTAAAAGTCGCTTCGCGGTTGCGTCGCTCGAGCCCGATCCTTGAAGCGATAGTCGTCGGCCAAGCTTTTCAAACCAGAGCCAGTCGAGATTTATATTGCCGTTACCGATGGGATGAGCACCATCCGTTCCAACTTGGCCGGATGCCGATAGGAGTGACGGTCCCAGCGCTTTCTCGATGGTTTGCGCGTTGAGCAAAAATCGTAACGCCTGGTTGGATCGGTATTGCACGCCCACGGCATATTCAATCTTGCTCCTGGCCTGGGTTTGTGGATTTGGGGCGCCTGCCGGCAACGGAGCAATTCGTTGGCCTGCCGCGCCCAAGAGTTCCACTCCCGCGGGATTGATCCGCCCGTTCTTGCCCGGTTTTTCAGGACTGCTGGCCACCGAAGGCGGCGCTGGCGGAGACGGAAACTCGGCCGTAGATTGGGGCTCTGTGATTTGAGCCTCACCAGGAGTTGTCGCAACCGGTACAACAGGATTCGGTGACGGCGTTGGCGTTGGAGTCGGTTGAGGCGTTGCTGCGCCCGTGCTCGTAGCGAGTTTTTGTACGACCAGATCAACCGCGCTGGTTCTTTTCTCAGGATTATCCACGGGTGGCAAGTCTTCTTGTTGAGTGCCGAGTCCATACCCCAGGCTTTGCAGCGCGGCTCCTCTGTCTGCCATCCAAAAGGTCGTCAGATATTCCAAAGAACGCTGTTGCTCGTCTCCATTAGGAAGGAATGCCGGAGGATCACTGCATACCTTGCCGTCCAACTGCGGTAAGCAGAGGAGGTAAGAGCCATCTCCAGCCTTGATGAGCAAGCCGTTTTGATTCCCGTTATAAATCTTTCGAAACTGTCTCCAGCGTGACTCATCCACAAGCGAATATACGATTTTGTAAACATTGGGATCTGGACTCAGGCCATCGGCACTCGCGGGCAAACGAATACGGCCAATGCGAAACGATTCTGCAACGACAAAGAACTTTTTCTTCGCGGTCGAAAGGGCGACGATTACGGTCGGACTCAGTCCGCTGGCTTGATACAAACGCTCGAAATGCTGCTTGATCTCCTTGGCAACCCAAAACTTCTTCTCGTAGTTGTCGTGAAGCCATGATCGGACATCCATCTCTTTCAACAGCCTTCCATCGTGATCCAAGGCCTTTGCCCCCATGTCAAAGCCTATGTCAACTTTGTCGGCATTCATGCTCTCCATGGGCGGATCAATATCGAACGTCAACACGGCAACATTGGCCGGAGCCTCACATGAACCCTGGGTTGAGGGGCGAAATAGCGGTGTTTCCATCGTCAGGCCAAAATCTTCCAGTCTTTTTGGCAGCGCGTTGGCAATAAACAGGTCGAGCTCCCGGCCTTGGGGCCACACTTGTTTGAGTTTGACGATTGCCAGGCACAGAGTATCCGCAGTGATGGTCTGGACCTCGGGAGGAACAGATGCCGGCGGGCTCTCAGACCCTGAGGTGGGCATGGGCAAGTCCATTTCGAAAAGTTTTTGTTTTCTGAACATGGCCTCAACATACGGAGTCAGATGTGCCAACACATCACTCTGCGACGTATAACGCCCCCACGGAAACTTAGACAATGGCCCTCTCAGTTGGGTACTCACGACATGCAAATACCCTTTGTTTACCCCAACAGAAACACATAGCTTGGGAGCAGTGGCCCCAAAAACTCGGCAGGGAAGTTTGTCCTCGGCATGCGTCCATGGACCGCTGAGCAGCCATATCACAAACACAAATGCAATCCCGAGCATGCGCGATAAGGTTGGCCTTGTCATGTGCCGTCGTCCAAAAATATATAGGAATACCCCGGCATTAGGCGGAGTCACATAGCCTCTCATAGCTGAACTTTCGTGAGCCGACAAAAGCCTAAACGAAAAAGCATCCCAAAAGCCTTTGAACCGAAGGGATATCGTGGAGACCTTCGTTTATAGTTCCTATGACTTTTTGAGCAAGCAATTCCGTACCAAATCGGTACTTTTCCCAAAGTAGAAACGAAATAAATTTTCAGTAAAAAGAAAAGAGCATTCTAGCATGATGCAAAAAACTGGATTAGAGTAACCGGACCTAAAGATTTGGAGAAATTAATTTTTGTATGAAAAAGGAAATCACTTTGCTCAATGACAAGGTAGAAGCCGAACTTCCGTCTCTATCGCAACAATGCGAAGAACTAGGCAGAATCCTCGGTCTGGATGGGCCGGTTCGCAAGGAGGTTTTGAAAGCCGCCATCGAAGATTCAGCTTATGCCAACAACCTCTTGGTGTGCCGCGGAAACCAGGAATTCCTGAAGGTACTTTTATCCAAGCCGCAGGCGCGGCAGCCGTCGGAAAATTCAGGCATGGAGCTGATTCGCAAAGGCGCGGAGGCCCTTCTGCGCTGGGGATGCACGGGCTTTTCCGTTGTGAGTGACGAGATCTTTCGCGAACGGCTTTCCGCCTGCGTGGAGTGTCCTCATTTATCTTCTCCCCGCGAAGGCAACAGGCTCCTTTACATGATCGCAGGCGCCGCGAGCAAGGATAGGGCCGTTTGTTCCCGTTGCGGCTGTGTAGTCGCCCGAAAGGCTCGATTGACGAGCGAATCGTGCCCTGAACCGCATCCATCCGTTCCAGGGCTCAGTCGTTGGAATGAACCCATGGTATGACCGCATTATGCCAAAGGGAATGGTCCGCTATTGTCGTTAATTCAATTTTGAAAGATCAACTCATTCGGTACAAAAACATCAATGAAGGAGATGCTCCGTGGGATATAGCCCAACTGTGTGTTTGAACAAGCTTCAAGCTGCGGGTCTTACACCGGCTTGCGAAGCTTTAACCAATCCATTTCACTGTGACGATTTACAGCAGATCAGCCCTGTCGTTCACGCGTTCTGCGGACAAGTTCAGCAATATTACGCACCAGTCCAGGCGCTGGTGTGTATTCATTACAATCCGCAAGGTCAGCCGGACCAGTGGAAGTATTTTCCTCCCAAAGATCTTATCAAGAAGTGCACCGCTCTCGGCGATCCATGGGCTGTAGACAATTGCTACTGCTGCTGCAGTTGCTTCGCCTATGACACTTTGATCGCGGTTCCGAGCGGGGTCGAGGCCATCCAATTCATAGCCGTTGGCGACAATGTTTTGGCTGGTTCACTCTCCAAAGGCGGCTCCTCGCCGAAATTCGCATGGAATCCTGTTCCGGTGAATTTCAGCGCAGGCGTGTCCGGAGGCGAGCATTCCTCCATGATGTATGTCGTTCATGATGGAGGCGACCTCATCTGCACACCCGATCAGGTGTTCATGCTGGCCAGCGGCGGATTGACCACAGCATCACGTCTCTTCCCAGGCGACCAACTCATTAACAAAGATGGGAACCCATTGACCGTGAAAACGGTCAGCGCCGGCAGTTACACCGGCGGCGTGCACCATATCAGCACCGGTCTGCCCTTCAATGGCAATGTTGACGGCCATCTTTTAGTCGCCGGCGGGGTCGTCGCGGGCGACTATACTCTGCAACTGCACTTCGACAGCATTCCCGCTGCTTTGAAGACGAGCAATCTCGCCGCCCGGCCGGAAATTGGTACCGCGGCGTACGCCAAAGCGTACACACATCTGCGCCAGGCATCAGCGAAAGTGCTGTTCACAACAACCACCGGCCAACAGACCGCCAAACGGGTACAGACCCACTCCGGTTTGTTCACCTTCTATACCGAGAGCAGTCATCTTCTTCAGGCCAGCACCGCCGAGACTGGAGCCAGCCTGTTTACCAGGGAGCAAGCAATCGACCTGCTGGAGAACGGCCAGCAGCTGCCTTTGTCGAATCCAATTCCCAAAACGGAAATCGCCAACATATTCGCGATCATGAAAGGGTTCTATCCCGAATTTGTCTACTACCTCGACTGGTATCAGATGGAGCCCAACGTTTACGCGATTGAGGAATATGGCCAAAAAATCATTGTGGTCACAGGTGGCTTGGCGCGCATGGTAGGGCTTTCTTACGAAGGCTTGGCCATGGCTGTCGCTCATGGCATCGCGCGCTTCGTTGGTCAGCCGCCCAAAGACCCCAACGGTTACGTGGGCACCGGCGCCGCAGACTACTTTGCTTTCGGCGTGATCAGTCGGGCCATTTGGTATGGCAACAGCTGGTGGCGGTCGGCTCAGCCTGCCTTCCAGCAGATTAACAAGCTGTTCTCTCAAATCAGCTCCGAAAATGCCGGCGGCGATCCGAACGATCCGATTGGTCATCCGTCCATCGAGTGCCGGTTAGAGGCAATACAGTCCGCCCTTGCCGCCGGTGGCTTGCCGGCTTGCGCAGGCGGTCCGCCGCCAACGCTAGTAGCGTTGCAAGCAGCATCGCCTGAAACCGGTGGCGTCGCTCTGACGTTGAACGTTGCGCCAGAGAGGACCGGGGCCGTCAATGCCGCCAACTACGTCTTCGAGCCCAAGGCTACTGTGATCTCTGCCACGATAGATGCCGGCAAGGACTTCATCATTCACCTAAAAGCTGACCTGACATCTGGAACGAAGTACAAGGTAACGATTCAAAACCTGACAACTCTACTCGGAGATGGCGTGGATTCTGACCATGCCAGCGCCGAATTTACTGCGAAATAAGTCCACACAGGCAAGGGCTGCCGGTTATCCGCGGCGGCCCCCTGCTTTTTCTCGACAAGATTTGAGTAACCAGGAGACGATTGTTATGACGGATGCGGCACGGGACTATTCCCCTGATCAAATCAAGCAATACCTCGTGGCGCACGGGCATGCTACGCCCAAGGATATTGACTTTCTTCACTCTCCACGCCGCAAGGGAACGGAAACACAAATCCCGCAAGCGGTGCTCGCGACCCACGCGCGTCTGTACAGCGTTACATCGGATATCAATGTAAGCCACGGGTTGATTCAGCAGGGCATCTCATCGGCAGCGCAGATTGCCATGATGCCCCGGCGCTCCTTTGTCTCGGGCCCGGGGAAGGCGTTGGGAGCGTCTCAACAGCAGGCGAGCGCCATGCATGCTCGTGCTGTCCGCGTGCATAACCGCACCATGCAAATGTTTGCCGCGACGCATAGCGCTGTGACCTCAACCTATTTCCGGTCTACACGCGTAGCGAACGTCAGCGACGAACTCGTGCAGCAATTCGAAAAGCTGCCCAGTTATCAGGATCTGTTTGGAAGCCTGAATTTCTGTGCCTGCGACGAGTGTAAGTCCATCTTCGGCCCGGCAGCTTATCTGGTTGACCTGCTGCGGATTACCGACCGCTACATTACGACGCCGAACAAAGGCACAATTCCGGCTGCATTCTTGTTGCAATCGCGCCGTCCCGATCTATGGAAATTGCCGCTCACCTGCGCGATGACCAATAACACCCTTCCTTATCTGCAGATTGTCAACGAGCGGCTGATGGACGCCGTCCAAAGCGCTCTGCAGATACAGACTTCAGATGCGCTGCTGCAGCAGATGGCGACCTCGATGTTTTATCCACTCAATCTGCCTTTTAATCATCCGCTCGATCGTGTGCGGGTATTGCTGCAGCAGATCAAAGTTCCTCTGGGTGATATCTATGCTGCCTGGGGAGTGGCAGCAGACGCAGTTGTACGGGAACGTCTCGGTCTTTCGCTGGAGCAACTCGCGATTGTCAAAAACACTGTTTCGGACCCGGGGACGCTGGCAAAGTTTTACGGCGTTCCGGCCGCCAGCCTCAGCACCCTGGCCCAGGTTGGCGTATTCATGCAGCAGACCGGTCTGGCGGTCAAAGACGTCATTGACCTGATCCAGCAGAACATGAGCGCCACCGAGATCACCGCCGGTGTTCCACAGAACCTATTTATCAATCAAGGGTTGGGTGCGGCCTTTCTCAAGCTGAGTTCTGCTGACGACCAAAGTTCCTCAACGATCCAGAACATGAGCAACACTGCGCTGGATCAGATCAACCGCCTGCGGAGACTGGCCGCCACGCTTGGCTGGTCGGTCGAAACCACCGATTGGTGCGTACGAGCGGTCAAGCCCGGTAAAGCTCCCGCGATAGATGCTGACGCCCTGGCAGGCCTCGAACGAGTCAACCGTCTGGCTGCTGCATTCAATTTGTCGCCCATTCAGGCCTCAGTGTTCTTCGGACCGATCAAAACATATGGAGGCGACGGCACCGATCCGGTATCACTCTTTGATCGCCTGTTCAACGACCCGAGCACCCTGTCCGGTGGCAGCGATTATCATCCGTCGGGCAATTCCCTCAATTCCACCTACACCGATACGCCTCTTTCCTGGCAGCCTGGATCGAAGAATGCAGCGGACATTGCTAGCATCACGCGTGTAGCGCCAGGACTAGGCCTCACTCTTCCCGCAGCCAATGCTCTGGGAGCGCAGCTTTTCGGCACGACTAGCCAGCAGCTCACAGTGGATGTGCTATCGAGTCTCTACCGGCATGCTCTTTTGAGCCAGGCCCTTAACCTGCCGATGGACCAATATCTGATTCTGTTGTCTCTGCAGGGAATCACAGGCAAGAATCCCTTTGCTGGCCCGGATCTAGACAGCCTCGTCGCCGCCTGGCAATGGATGAATACTGCCGGCCTGGATCTTTACACTCTGAACTATATCTTGCAGGCGACTCCCAGCGTGTTTGTTGATCCTCTTTTCCAGGACTCAGCCGTCACACCTTGGCTGCAAGGACTGGTAAGCACCATTCCAGATCTCTCTGCGCCAACGGCAGAGGCAACGATCATGCAGCAAGTGGCGGTCTTTTTCAGCGTCTCGGTGCAACTGGCCACGGTCTGTATGCAAATGGCAATCAAGGCCGTGCCTGTACCCGATGCCGTAAAAACGCTTCCACCTGTCAATGTGAAGGATTGGATCAAAGCTTTCTTGGCCGCGAACACCCCGTATGCCGACTATGTCACCAAGGTCTTACGCTGGGTCTCACGATGGCTGGTGTTTGCACAGCAGGCAAACCTGACAGCTGAATTGTTAAACAGTGTAGCTACATATGCGGCCTCGTATGGATTGCCTGCCGATTTTTCTGCTCTTCCCTGGGCGGCTGCGCAGGGCATAGAACGCTTTGCTGCGCTCACACGCCAGTTCGGTGACCGGCGTGGCAATCTGCTGCAGTATGTCGCGCTGTCCCAGCCACCGGCGCAAGACGGCGACGCAAATGCTTTGGCGAAACTCGCCGATGCCACCGGCTGGGATCCATCTCAAGTGACCCAGTTGCTCAGTTCAGTCGTGGTGGGTATAAAGAGCGTGCCAGAGCGTCTTCAGCGTCTCAAAGCTTGCTTTGGCCAGATCTCGACACTGGGCGCTGACGTTGCTTTCATGCAAGGAATTGTCGGCTTGGCCACAAACCAGGATTGGAACGTCTACCTCCAGCAGGCAGCGTTGTGCCAATCGAAGGTGAGTGGACGCTATGGACAAAACCGCTGGCAGCAGTTAGGTGGACAAGTAGAAGGCAAGCTGCAAGTCAACCTGCGCGACGCGTTAGTCGGGTTGGAACTTGCGGCTCTGCGCGCGACCTACAAAGACATCCAGACGCCCAACAATGTCTATGAATTTCTACTGACCGACGTAGAAACCGGGCCGGAAGCGCAGATTTCCTACATCAAGGAAGCCCTTAACGCTGTGCAGCTCTATTTGCAGCGTTGCCGGCTGAGACTTGAGCCTGGCGTCGAGATTCTCGACGAGATTCCTCCCATTTGGTGGGACTGGATGCTGAATTACCGCGTCTGGGAGGCAAACCGCCGAATCTTCCTGTATCCCGAAAATTATCTCCTGCCCTCACTCCGTCGCGATCAAACCAGCGTCTTCAGGACCCTGAGCAGCGATCTGCGGCAATCGGATATCACCAGCGACTACGTCGAGTCGGTCTATAACAACTATATGGATGGCTTCGGGGAGTTGGCCCGCCTGAAGCCTGTTGATTCCTATCGTTGTACAGTGGAAGATCCCAAAAAGGGAAAGATCAGGGCCTTGTATCTGCTGGCCCGGACCGAAACTGCTCCGTTTACCTTTTTCCTTTGCCGGCAGCTCGAAGCTACACCGTGGACGGAATGGGAAAAGATTGATCTGACCATCAATGCTCCATCTGTCACACTGGTATACGCATTCACCCGCCTGTTCGTTTTCTGGGTCGAGGTGAAATCCGAGAGCACTCCCAGCATTCAGGTAGGGACCACCGGCGGCCAGACCAACAACAATCAGGTCTATCGGGCAACGATCCAATACTCGTTTCAGAACCATCAGGGCAAGTGGGTCCCGGCGCAAACCTTGGCCAAAGACATTGTGGTTCTTTTTACGGGACAGGGCACCGACGCCGTTAAGCTGACCAACGACCCGTTGTTCAACGGATGTTTTGATTTAGACTCCATCCCCTGGAGCAAGGTCTTTGCAGTGTCGGTGACAGGAGCCAATTGGCCTGGCGGCAACGGGCCGATCAGTGACAGCGACCGCATCGTCGTCAGCTTCGGGCCGTACGTGCGCGCAGAGGGTGTAGAGACTCCACCCATTGACCAGCCGACAAACCGGGACGCAGTTGCATTTGTCAACAATTTGAAGCAGCGTGTGTTCGAGCACACGCTCACTACTGCAGGCCGATTGTCCGGTGAGCTTCCGGTGAACGGTTATTGGGTGCTGGATTCCGGTCTGCAAAGCAATTTTGTCGGCCACAACGCCGAGTTTATTCTGCTTGATCCTTACGTACCCGGCGCGCCACTTTCCAGCTTTGCCCCCAACATGGACGATCTGAGCTTGCAGGTACAACTGGTGCGCACTACAAGCCCCATTTCGGCCAACTATACGGCCGATCTTCCGGGCTTCGCCAGTTCTCCCGCACAACCCACGCAAGTGAGCTCGGCATTCTTTGCAACCGAGACCGTCTCCAACGATGCGGCAACCAAGATCTACAATGCCCTGATCGCCGCTCAAGTGCTGGATCAAAGGGGCAACATTTCGGCTACGGCGATGGCTAACCTTGATCTCACCATCGCTCTTGGCGCGTTGCTCGCCGACGGGACGATCAACGCCACTCAGCTTCCCGGAATATTAGACGTACTGCTGCGCAACCTGGGCAGTCCGGTTCTTTTCTCATCCGCCACTAATTCCAACGCACAGGTGTTTACCGTGAAGAACCAGCCCGGCTGGTTCGTATTTAACAACGGCGATGAGATGTTCCTGCTAGAGCCCCAACCCGGCACTGCTTTCGGCGCCATTAACGAATCTTTGCTCGTCTCTCAACCACCCCTGAACTCAAATTCGTTCGTCGTTCCTGATCCCGCCAATCCTAGTGCCCCGAAGATCAACGGTTCTGTCTCGGTCCAGATTTTCAATTTGATGCAGAGCTTCAGTCTGGTTGACGCGCGCGGCATTCCCGATTTCGCCTCAATCAAGAAGCTTCCCAAAGGACTTGCTACGGCGCTGGCAAATCTTCAATTGTCTGATGATCAGCTCGCGATGGTGAACGGCATTGTCTACAACTATCCGGTCATCTTCAGTGACACATTCGTCTCAAGCCGCATCAGCAAAGATGTCTCATTGCAGATCTACACGCTGATGCAGCAGTTCTCGCTGATTGACAGAAACAACCGCTTGCACCTGGATATGGTGACAAGCACGCTCGTGAACCGGATTCTGGCGAATCTGGTCATGAAGCAAACCATTCTGCAAAAAGACGTCGCAGCGATCTACCGTACCGTGGTGCGAACTCCGGTCGCATTCACCTTCAGCTACTGGAACCCGGGAGATGCCTCCAGCTTCTCCACACTCTCCAGCGCCAATTTTACTGTCACACGGTTGACCACTTCGGCCATTCAGCCGATGAGCCGCGCGCTCTTCACCGGAGGCATTGACCGGCTGCTGAGCCTCGACACACAAAATATTCCGGCGATTCCAGTGTTGCCCTTCGGTCGCCTGGGTCCATCGACGAGTGTGGCCTGGCCCGGCGCAATTGACGGCGCCCAAGTGGATTTTGACGGACTCTATGGCCAGTATTTCTGGGAAGTCTTCTATCACGGTCCCATGCTTGTGGCCAATTCGCTGGCTGCCAATCTCCAGTTCCGCGAAGCCATCTCGTGGTTCCAGTATGTTTTCAATCCGACCGTGCAGGAGTCGTTCATCACCTCAACGACTTTCTCCGACGCAACCAATCAGGCGATCTCGCCGCAGGGCTCGGCGGAAGCGCTTACGACCTTGCAGAGCACGATGATCGGCAATCCATCTGCCCCCATCGTGGATGCGAATGGACGAGTGAATCCGGCGCTCACTCCGACGACGAATCTCGGTTTATCGTCCACCTCATTTACTCCAGATCAGATGCAGATGGTGACGAACGTCGTTCTCAACTACCAACTCGCTAAGCCGTCTGCTAGGTTCTGGCGCTTTCGTCCGTTTCGCACCTATAACCTGGAAACGCTGCGTGCCATGCTCACCGACGGCAGTCCAGCGGTGCAGGCCTACGAGAACGATCCCTTTAATCCGTTTGCGATCGCGCGCTTGCGTATCGGAGCCTTTGAAAAGGCCACGGTCATGCAGTACATAGACACGCTCTTGAACTGGGGAGACTACTATTTCGGCCAGGACACCTGGGAAGCAATCGTTGCCGCCACTATGGTCTATGTGTATGCCTACAATCTGTTGGGCCCACGCCCGCAGCAGGTCGGGGTGTGCGAAGCCTCTGCGACTGCGACTTACGCCGATATCGTCCAGCACTACAAAGACAAACCCGTTCCCGAGTTCCTGATTGACCTTGAGACCATGCTGCCTTCCGTTGAGGCGCCCCAGGGCGAGGCGATTTCTGTCCAGGCGCATGCGTTCAACGATCTTGGCACTTATTTCTGTGTACCTGAAAACGACGTCTTCATCAGCTACTGGGACCGTGTGGAAGACCGCCTGAACAAGATTCGCCACTCGCAAGATATCCACGGAAGATTCCGTCTGTTGGCGCTGTTTGAGCCGCCGATTGATCCGCTGGCGCTCATTCGGGCGGCCGGTGCAACGAATAACTTTCTTACGGCAGGAGGCGGCGCGGCGAACACAGTTCCGCCCTATCGCTTCCAGGTCGCACTCGACCGGGCGCGGCGTCTGGCCTCAACAGCAGCTCAGTTGGGAACATTGTTGCAGTCGGCACTCGAGGCAAAAGACGGCGAAGCGCTCGCCTTGCTGCGCAACACCCAGGAGGCCCAGATCCTAGCTCTGACCACGCAGATGAAGCAGAGTCAGATCACGCGCATGAGTACCTCTGTTGAGGCCCTGAAGGTAAGCCAGCAGACCGCCAAGGCGCAAATCGATTTTTATACGAATGCGCTCAGTACCGGGCTCATTCCCGAGGAGCAACTCAACCTGGATGCAAGCGCCACCGGCTTGCGGTTTACGCTAGCCGCCAATATTCTCAAGACCTCATCTGCCATCGGTTATGCGGTTCCGCAGGCGGGCTCGCCCTTTGCCATGACCTATGGCGGCCAGCAAATCGGGGCTGTCGTTGATGCCACCGCAGGGGCTGCAGAGATAGGCGCTGAGATATCGGCCTACGTCTCGCAACGCGCCCTCACTATGGCCGGATATCAGCGCCGCACCGACGATTGGAATCTGGCCAAGACCGTCGCTCAGAACGAATACGACTCTCTCACGCAGCAGATCGCCGCTGCCGCGGCCGATCTTGCCACAGCCCAGCAAGACCTCGTCATTCACAAGAAGGCAATCGCACAAAACAAGGAGACGGATGATTTCCTGGCCGGCAAATTTACCAATGAGGATCTGTATCTGTGGACGGCCGGCCGGTTGTCAGCTCTCTACTATCAGTCCTATCAACTCGCCGTTCAAAGCGCGCTATCTGCTCAAAAATCCTTCCAATACGAGATGGATAACAGCAACACCTTCATCAACTTCGACTATTGGGATAGCGCTCACAAGGGTCTGCGTGCCGCCGATGGGCTCTTGTTCTCGCTCGACCAGATAGAATCCGCCTATGCGCAGGGGAACACGCGCCGGCTCGAGATCGAACGCACCATTTCACTTGCGGCGCTCGATCCGTTGGCCCTCGATGCCCTCAAGACAACGGGAACGTGCAACTTCGAGTTTCCGGAAATCATGTTTGATTACGATTATCCCGGCCACTACGTGCGTAAGATCCAGTCTCTTTCCATGTCCATTCCCGCGATCGTTGGTCCTTACCAGAACATCAGGGCCAGCCTCACACAAAATCACAGCTACGTTGCGGCGACCAACGACGCAGCCAATGTCAAATACCTTTTGGGTCTGAAAAATGGCCAAGGAAGCGGAAACATGCCTTCGACCGTATGGAAAGATTGGCAGGCCAACAACCGGCAAATTGCCGTGTCCCACGGGATGGATGACTCCGGCGTGTTCCAGTTGGATTTTCATGATGAACGTTACCTGCCATTCGAAGGCACCGGTGCGGTCTCCAGTTGGACTCTGGAACTGCCCCGTGAAACCAATCATTTTGATTTCAACCAGCTTTCCGACGTCATCATCACGCTGCGCTACACGGCTCTAGAAGATGACGGGCTGAAAACGTCCGTGAGAACCACCCTTTCCACGCATCCTTTGGATGTTGGATACTACCTCTCCGTTCAGCAATCTTTTGGCGTGCAGTGGCAGAGTTTCCTGGCAGACCATTCTCAAGCCGATTCACAAACCCTGCAGTTCAATTACACGCCGGCGTGGCTGGGTTATCTGCTCGAGATGGATTTGGTGAGCGTAAGCCTGCGGCTCACGACCGATTCTTCAGTCCCATTGGATAATCAACCGCAAGTCAAGATCGGCACTCTGACCTGGGACAAGACCGCGGCGCAAGACATTCAGCTCACCAACGGATTGGCAACCGTCAAAATCCCAGGATGGAAACGCGAGCCTGCGGGTGGTCCATGGAAAATCGTTTTTGACCTGAAGCAAATCCGTCAATCGACTACATTGTCGTCGCTGCTGGCTGATGGTCAATGGTTCGATCCAGCCAAGCTCCTCGATGTTGAGCTGCTGTTCGATTGCAAAGTAAAGCTCTTCTCCTCCAACTAAACGGCATAAGGATCGACAGTGATCAGAACACAAATCACAGAAACGACGCCGGAGCCTCCCACACTGAAACTACCGGAGCCCAGCGCACATCCGGGCTACGGCGAGGTTCTGGGCGTGCATCCTTTTACCGGCACGTTTTCTGTAACCGTTCCTATTTCGATTCCGCCGGCGCGCGGCACTCCTGCTCTCTCACTCGTATACACGGACGATGCTCCACTCGGAAGCTTCGGCGCGGGAATGCGTCTGGATATCCCCAGCATTGTGCGGCACACCAGCAGCGGCTTTCCGCGTTATGACGATCAAGATGTTTTCCTTGGTCCCGGCGGAGAGGAGCTGACTCCCGGCGTCAAAGGCACAGATCCATACTGGACGCCTGACCAGCGCAACGAGATTGAAAATAGAACTACCTATATCGTGCGCACATACAGGGCTAGAACCAACCCGAGTCTTGAGCGCATCGAACGCTGGAACGCACCTGATGGTTCCTTTTTTTGGAAAGTGCGCGATCAAGCTAATGGCGTCGCGATCTTCGGCCGCTCCAAGGCAGCCAGGATCTCGGACCCTGTCACTCCCAGCCATGATTGCGAATGGCTCCTCGAAGAGGAGAGCGACGCGCTTGGCAATCGCGTCGTGTACATCTATAAAGCCGAAGATGGGACCGGCTGGACCGGCTGGGTGCCGCCGGGCGGATTCGCCAACAAATATATTGCCAGCATCCGTTATTCGAACTATACGCCTGCAGGCGGTGGCGAGGAGCTGTTTGCGTTTGAATTGCTGTTTGACTACGGCGAATATGATCTCACGAACCAGAACCTGACTCCCGCTCGCGCCTGGGCGCTGCGCCCCGATCCATCTACGACCTGCCGTTCGGGCTTTCCCATTCAGAACCTGCGCTTGTGCCGCAACATTCTGCTGGTAAATCACCTACCCGAACTGCCCGCGCCAGGGCCATCGCTTGCGATGGTAGCCGGATTGCATTATGCCGAAGACCCGGTACATACTACTCTGGTCTCGTTGCAGTTCACCGGGTATCGTCGCGAAGCAGGCGGATACGAGCAAGCATCATTGCAGCCCTTTACCTTCGAGTATGTGCATGTTGATATATCGCAGGCCGCTTGGAACCCGCTGCAGTTGAACAATCACGGCACAATCCCTGGTCGCTTGGACCAGGACCTGCACCTCTCTGATCTGCGCGGCGAAGGACTGCCCGGGATTTTACGCTTTACCAATGGCGGCACGTCGTATTCCGGGCCTCAAGCTAATGGCAGCTTTGCCGCTCCAAAAAATTTGTTACAGGCTCCCAACGTTCCCTGGCTGGACGACATACGCTACACACTGCACGATGTGGAAGGTGACAAAAACGATTCCGTTATGGTGATGGCGCCGGAAATGGGCGGCTTTTTCCAAAACCGCCTGGATGGAAACTGGGATGCATTTCAACCTTTCGCACAGCATGCTCCTGAAGCGGCAACCGCCCTGGTTTTTTGGGTAGACTTGAATGGTGGCGGAAAGAAGGATGTGATCGCTCCGCAGAATGGAAGCATGCGAGTTTACCTGTCAGAGGGATCGGCCGGTTTCCAGGCCCCGCTTACTGTTTCTCCTCCTGCTGGCTTCCCGGCTTTGGATTTTCCCGATGCCCGTACCTTGACGATATTCACCGAGATTCTTGGCGACGGGCTTTCACACTGTGTCAAGGTCAGCGATGGCAGCGTGCAGGTTTGGTTGAATTTGGGATACGGAAGTTTCGCCCCCATGTATGTCATGCCGGGTTCACCGCGCCTCGGGCCGGAGATTACCCCCGACCGTATCCTTTTTGGGAATTTTACCGGCTCTGGATGCGCAGACCTGTTGCTTGTCTATCCCAGTCGCCTGGAGTTGTATCGCAACCAGAACGGAAACAGCTTTGCACCACCCATCTTGCTTGCTCTACCTAACGGCAGCGATCGATTTGACGAACTGACCACGGCAGATATGCGTGGCACAGGCCGTGAATGCCTGGTTGTGATCAAACCAGACCGGCCCGAGCTGAATGCATATCTCGATTTCTGTGGAGACGAAGACGCCCAGCCTTACCGGCTCGCAACATGTGCCAACGGCGCGAGCGGCATAAGCTCGTTCCAATACCGCAGCTCCACCAGCTTTTATCTGGCCGACCAGGCCCGGGGAGTCCCTTGGACTACGGCATTGTCGAGTCCCGTCATCCTGTTGGCCAGGCTCGAGCAGCGCGACGAAACCACCGGCATCAGCAAAACCGAGACGTTTCACTATCGTGATGGCTATTACGATCCCGTGGAGCAGATTTTCCGGGGCTTCAGTTATGTCGAAACGGTGACTTCGGAAACGATCGCCGGTCCGTCAGGCCCGCTTCCTGTTGCTGCCACTCGGCAGACGCGCTTGTGGTTGGACGCAGGTGTTACTCCCGATCTTCAGGATCTGACCCTCAGCGGACGCCCAAAATTCTTCAACGGCGACGACCAAGCGATAAGCGCTGCAGGGACCGTTTTCGCCTCAACGATCTCCACCCAAAGCAGCGAGACAGTACGCGAAGCATACGTCGCACTTGCCGGTTTGGAACTGCATCGCGAATTGTACACACTCGATGACAACGGACAGCCACAGGCAGTACCGTTGCTGGTAGAAGATCATGGATTCATAGTCGAGATGCTGCAACCGGCCTTGCCCGGCGGCCTCGCCAGCTTTCAGGTCTTACTGCGCGAGACCGTCAGCAGCGCCTACGAGGGCGTTGCGAACGATCCTCGCGTCCAACACAACGCAGTTCTCCAGTGGGATACGCTCGGCTCACCCACGCAGTCGGTTGAGGTTCACTATCCACGCCGAAAGCCGGATGTGCCCGGGCAAGCGGCGATGCACACGCTGCTCCACGAAAATGACTACATCAACCTGGATAATGGTAACTTGTTCCTTGTACACCTGCCCTGGCAGGTTCGCCGGTCAGAGGTCGCCGGCCTTACTCCGGCGAATGCGATCGGTTTCAGTTACAGTGAGTTGGCTGCGCAAATCGCTATCGCATCCGCTGGCGCAAACCGGATTCTCTACGGAACAACCTTTGATGCCGGAGCGCAAACCCGGCTCTTTGAATGGAGTCAGGTCCTGTTTTGGAACAATGATCTGAGTGGACCTGATGTCGCCGGATCGAGTGGTTCACGTGGGTTGCTGCATCATCAGCGCGATGCCGTTTTCCCAACGACTTTTCCCACAGATATTTCCGGAGGGCGTATCACTGCCGCGATGCTGAGCCAGGATGCCGGATTGAACCAAGATGCCGGATATTGGTGGCGCAACGGCACCATCATCGAATATGCCGCCAATGGATACTTTCTTCCCGAAACTTTCCAGACGCCCTTTCAAACTCCTGCGGCGTTGACAATGGTTGTTTATGACCAGCCCTATTGGCTGATGCCCCTGCATATCACGGATGCGTTAGGCAATAAGACGACAGCGCAAACTGATTACCAGGCCCTGGAGCCAGCCTCTGTGACAGACGAGAACGGTGTTACCCGCGAGGCGCAATTCGATCCGCTCCGTCGCGTCGTGTTACTTTGCGAACATGGCCAGTTGAAAGGCGTATATCAGGGTTCTATGCAATTGGCCAACTATCGGCGGCAGCCTGTTCCCGATTTGCCGACTCTAACAGCTAATCCTGGGCTCTATCTTCAAGGGGCGCGAACATACATTCTGCACCAGGATTCAGCATGGAACGGCACAGGTTCGCAGCCACGTGCAGCAGTTGCCATAGAAGCCGCACAGTATGTCAACGGTCCAGCAGCCACAACTCCGGCAGCGACTCCCCAGTTCCGCGTCACATATCTGGATTCGCTCTCTCGTCCTTTAGAGCTGATCGAGCGCGTCGACCGTGCTGCGGCACAGAATTCTCCCGGAACCGGGGATTGGGCATGGGTAAGTACGAAACGCATGGCCTTGAGCGACGATGATCGTGTGTGCCGCTCTTATCTGCCGGTTTTCATGGAATCGTTCCTCTTCCAGCCAGCCGGCAGCCGTCCTTATATGCAGTACCTCTACGATGGGCGGGATCGTCAGTCACGCGTTGACAGTCCCAAGGGTTATTTTTCCCGCATCGAACGGCCCAATGCCTGGGAAGAACAACACTTCGACCATAATGATACGGTGCTCGATTCCACATATTACAAGTTACATATTAATGATCCCAATCTGCCTCCGTCCGAGCAGCGCGCCCTACAACAGGCCGCTTCCTTTTACAACACACCGCGCATTGTGAAAGTAGATTCGCAGGGCTACCACATCGTAGATCAGCATCTGAATGTCGAGAACGGGCAGATCGTTCGCTATGACTTTAATTCGGCCGTGGATATTAGAGGCCTGATAGTCGAGAGCACAGATCCTCGTCTGGGTGCCGCTGGCGAAAACAACTACACGGCGGTCTTTGACATGCGGCAGCATCCGGTCCGTATACAACGTGCCGATGCCGGTATCATCCATCTATTGCGCGACGCCATGGATCTGCCGGTTCATGAATGGACGGCCCGCGGCGATCACCTGCAAACCATCTATGATCAGCCCCTGAGAAGGCCGATCGCGCAGCTCCTGGACTCCGGAAGCGGCCCGCAGACCATTACCGCGTACACCTACGGCAACGATCCTGCCACTCTCACCGTCAACCGGCTGACCCAAGTAAAGGATCAAACTGCGATTCACACGATAGGCTCCTGCTTCATTGGTAGCCATCCTGCTGAAGAGGCCCATCAGTTTATACAGCAGACCGATGCTCAAATCGTGGACTGGAGTAAATCCTCACAGATCACTCTTCAACCCGAGACGTGGCGCATGGCATGGGAGGTCAATCCAGTCCAGCAGGTATTGGCCGAACACTGCGCCGATGGCTCCACGATTCGCTACAACTTTTATTCGAATAATTGGCTGGCTGGCATTCAGGTCGAGCCTGTGGGCGGAGGCGCGCCGGTGACCGCGGCAGCTTCAGTGGTATACACACCCGCGGCATCTCCTGCCTCAGCCAACTTGGGTCCGCAGGCGAAGATCGCTTGGACCTACGATCCACTCACAGAAAAACTGATTCAGAGCGCCACCACACGGCTTTCCGATCAAAGTGCGTTGCAAGACCTCACTTTTACGCTTGATCCCACTGAGAATGTCTGCTCGGTTCAAGATCGGGCCGCGGCCAAACTCGTCGGCGTTGCTCCCACTCCAACGCCAGAAAAAGTCTATAGCTTCGACGCGCTTTACCGGCTCACTGAGGCGACTGGGTGGGAGCGATCCGAGGGTAGAACTGTCGGCGCCTATCTACAGAGTTTCACATACGACGCGGGCGGAAATCTGACTGGTATCAACGAAAATCCCGGCGCTGCCGCCAATAGCCGGAGGCTTACGGTAGCCAGCAATTCGAATCGTGGCGTGGCGGCCTCCATGATCAAGCCCGGAGAGAGTGTAGACAGCTTCTTTGATGCTGCCGGCAATCTGCAATCTCTCGAAGAAGGCACGTCGTTTAGCTACGATTTTGCCAATCGCCTCGTCGCCGCAAACCCGCCGAGCACGGCTGCCCCAAAAGTCTCTTATTGGTACGATAGGCGCGGCATCCGCCTGCGTCAGCGTGTTGCAGACGCCCAAAACAAAGTCACCGAACGCCTGCACGTTGGCTCAACGTATATTGAAACCCTACGTGTACCCGGTGCTCCCGATGTCCGCAGGTTCCAGGTAGTGGTGCGGGCCTTCGGCGACGATCTGCTCATCTCGGGCCACGATGGAGCCGGTGGCAGCCGGCTCGACCGGCATCTGCTGTGCGATCATCTCGGCTCGGTCACCGTGGAGTTTGACGATCAGGCGCAGGTGCTGCGCTGCCGTGACTACTATCCATTTGGCCAGTTGAGCGTTTTGGTAAATGGAAGCACCTATCTGGATTTGGGCTTCAACGGCAAAGAACGTGACCAAGAGACCGGAATGTCCTACTTCGGCGGGCGCTATTACCTCTCTGCCTGGGGGCGGTGGTTGACGTCCGATCCTATGGGAGAGATAGACGGACCCAACCTCTTCCTTTATGTACACGACAATCCGGTAACCCTGACCGACCCCTACGGCTTCGTCTCGAAGCAGAAGAAGAAGAGAAAAGCAGCAACTCTAGGCCAAATCAAACGGCGCCGGGATCTGGGCATAAACAACGCAGGACGAAAGGCACGGAAGATTAGACCGCCAGCCCGATATGCTCCTCCGCCACCCGGAGGCCATTATGGCCGACCATACTTTTGGTTCCAGGGAGTCAAGAAGCGAGGGCTGCATCCAGGCAACAGATACTTGCATGTAGTGACCATCACATACATCGGCAACCGCACGGGAGATTACGCTGCAGCCAACGCTGCCGCTGGCATCGGGGCCACCCCCGCCGGCTTCGTCTGGCATCATTATCATAACTACTCGCCGGCAACCGGACGAGGCAGGATGTATCTCATGACCGTCGCTGACCACGCTCCGGCGCATACCGGTGGCGTATGGATGTATGAGCAAGCACATGGAGGCGTCTATGGTCCCTGAGATCCGCGAGTCCAA
>DATHMF010000010.1 GCA_035487355.1 Terriglobales bacterium
TGCTACCTTCATTTATCAAGATGGTTGCGATTGCGACCATTGCCGATGCCGTGCCGCTCATCGGCGAAAATCGTGTGCTGGCAAAGCTTGGCCTGGCAGGTTTGCGCAAACCGGTAAATGCCGGATTGAAGGCGCTCTTCGAAGTGGCGTCAGTTGGCGGCAACGGAAGCGCGCCCTCGGCATCGGATGTGGCCTTTCGCATCGCTCCGCGTCTCAACGCCGCCGGACGCATGGATGTAGCCAACGACGTCATCGAACTGTTCACCACCCGCGAGATGGAGCAGGCGCAAAAAATTTCTGCCAAGCTGAACCAGCTCAACGCCGAGCGGCAAAACGAAGAGGCACGCATTGTTAAAGAACTACAGGAGCGGCTGGATGGCGATGCCGCGCAGCGCGAGCCTTACTGCCTGGTGCTCGATGGCGACGGCTGGCACCGCGGCGTGATTGGAATTGTTGCCACGCGTATGGTCGAGCGCTACGGACGTCCCACTTTGGTTCTGGCGCGCGATGCTGAAACCGGCGAAGCCTATGGTTCCGGACGCTCCATCGCCGGCTTTCATCTGCTGCAAGCCCTGGAGGAGCCTGATTGCCGAAAGCTCTTCACCCGCTTTGGCGGACACGCCCACGCCGTGGGCTTCTCGCTGCCCAGCGCATGCATCCCTGCGTTGCGCACTTGCATGGAAGAATATGCTCACCATCATCTTACGGCGGCAGATTTGCAGCTTTCTCTCGATGTGGATATGGAAATCAAGCTGGAACAAATTACGCTCGAGCTGTGCCGTGAGCTGCAGCAACTTGAGCCCTTCGGCCAGGGCAATCGCGAGCCTGTTTTTTCCGTCGGGAATGCGGTTCTGCTGCAGCCCCCAAAAATCTTAAAAGAAAAGCACTTGAAGTTGCGGGTCAGCTCCGGCAACGGCAACCAGCGAGGCTACGATGCCCTGGGCTGGCGTATGGCCGAGCGCATGCAAACCGAAGCTCTCGCTCCCGGCGAACGCCTGAATATGGTTTTTACCTTGGAAGAAAATTATCATCCCGACTTCGGCGGGCCACAGATGATTCTGCGAGACTTCGTAAAGGCACAAACTAATTAAACCGCAGAGGCCGCAGAGGAGCGCGGAGGCAGAAGCGAATGTATGACCATAGATGAGGTAAGCGGCATGATCGTTGATGCAGCTATGAAGGTGCATACGGCACTTGGACCGGGGCTATTGGAAAGTGCCTATGAAGCTTGAGTCTCTGAATACAATCCATCAGGCACAGTTACTTTCTTATCTTAAAATGAGCAGCAAACAAGTTTGCCTTCTTATCAACTTTAACGTGCATCATTTGAAAAACGGAATCCGCAGGGTTGTAAATAATTATCAAAAGCCTCCGCGTTCCTCAGCGCCCTCTGCGGTTTAATTTTTTTTATCCCGGTGGCCATTTCAACGGCCGTCCGCCCAACAGATGTAAATGCAAATGAAGCACAGTCTGGCCCGCTCCCGGGCCCACGTTATAGACCGTGCGGTATCCGTTCTCGATGTTGCGCTGGCGCGCGATTTTGGCTGCGACCAACTGGCAGTAACCGATCAACTCGGCGTCTTCCGGCCTGGCTTCTTTGATGTCCACGATGTGTCGCTTAGGAACAATGAGGACATGGGTTGGTGCCTGCGGGTCAATGTCTTCGAAGGCAAACGTGCTCTCGTCTTCGTAAACTTTCTTGCTGGGTATTGTGCCTTCAATGATCTTGCAGAACAGGCAGTCGCTCATGGCAAGCCTCGCGGTTCTTTCAGTAGAAGTGCAGATGATTATACGCGGAGAGGTTGAATCAAGGGCAGGCCGGAAATCAATCCAGCCGCACGAGATAGATTCCGCCCTGCGATGTGGTATTTTCGCGCACTAGTTCCTGAGCGCGTCTCTTGTCGTCATCGAGCACGCGTACGCGCACCCACCAATCGTGGCGTGGACCTTTGAAGTCGAGCACTTGTGCCGTGTGATAGCGGCGCTCCAGCTTGTTTTTCAGTTCGGTGGCTGTACCTTCATCGTTGAGAGCGCCAATCTGCACAGCCCAGCGTCCGCCTCGGTTGATGTCGGCGGGCGATTGCAATACTTCAATTCTCACTTTGGCAATGCCGGGGCGGTACACGCCGATGCGTTTGGCCGCTTCCATGGAAAGATCAATGACGCGGTCGGCCACAAACGGTCCCCGGTCGGTAATGCGCACGCGCACCGATTCGCCCGTCGTCAGGTTGGTCACGCGCGCAATCGAGTTCAGCGGAATCGTGAGGTGGGCGGCGGTGAGCTGATGCATATCATAAGTCTCACCATTGGCGCCTTTGCGCTTGTTGTAATCGGGGCCATACCAGCTCGCCATGCCAACTTGAGTGTAGAGAGGTTGTGCGTTGGCCGGCACAGAAGGTTCAACCCCGGCAGATGCGCCCGAGCCATTATCTTCGGAGTTGGAATTGGAAGAAGCAGAGATCGAAGGCGCCGGAGGGACCCGCACCTGCGCTGTTCTTTCATGAGCACAGCCCGCCAGCAGAGCAATCATCACCGCCAGCGCGAAAGTCTTGGGCAGATAAACCCGCTTCAATAATGGGCCCACGTTTTGTTAGATGCGGAAAAACCGAGCGTATTCATTATGTTGGCTCTCAGGCCATCGGTCAATTGAGCAATAAGATTCCCCAGCAAAAATTAAGTCATTGCCACCAGCCTCGCTGGTTCCTGCATCTATCTAAACAACTGTTAAGTAATAAGCGGAAAAGACATTATTCCTGCTAAGCAAACGCGGGAAGTTAAAGGGAAATTAAGGAATGTAAAGATAAGTAAAAAAGGGGCTTTTCGTTAATGGCGGGGCTACACGGAAGAGTTTTTTTAGTCTATAGTGTTTGTACTTCCCGAACCCCAATCGAAGACTGAACGAAACTTTCCTTATGTATATGATACGGATTAGTATCGCGTTCGGGATGAGCGCTCTTGTATCGCTGATGAGCTTTGCTCAGACTCCGGCTTCGGCCGCGGCGCCCGCCTGTCCAGTCGAAGCCGTGTGCGCTCCTTATATCGCAAGCCCGAATGCCGGGCCGTCCCGCACAAACCGGTGCGAGATTGTATTTACTCAAGAGACCCAGCCAAGCATGTCTTTCGCCGCTTGCTACACTCCCCAGGTGCAGGAGCAGTGGCTGATGATTTCGGAATTGAGACTGCCGCAGCTCGTGGTTGATGACGCCGATGGAGAGCCAGCACAGCAGACCGGTACCGCTTCTGCGGTTGATACTGCGTTGCCTGACTCCGCCAGCAGCACGCGCATTGCGCTCACCCAAAACGGCCCCGAGAGCGGCGGAGAGCGCATGCCAATCGCCGTGTATCCCATTAAATTTCCGTACACCGCCAGAGAGAAGTTCGGACTTTTTGTGCGCGATATTTACGATCCCTTTAATTTCATGGCAGAAGGTTTCAATGCCTTGTGGGCGCAGGCGCAGGGTGATCCGCGTGCCTTCGGCGGGGGCGCAGCCGGTTACGGAAGAAGATTGGGAGCCATGGTGGGCACCGATATCGTGGGCGAGTTCACCGGAACGTTTTTGTTCCCTTCGATCTTGCACACGGATCCGCGCTACTTTCGCATGGCGCGCGGTTCGCTGAGGCGGCGCTTCTTCTATGCGGTCACCCGCCAGCTTATCACCAAGAGCGATTCTGGCGACGATACTTGGAATGCCTCGAGATTGCTTTCCGGCTTGGCCACCACGGCCGTTTCCAACAGTTACTACCCGCACCGCGACCGCAGCTTTCCCGGCATCGTGGAGCATACTCTGACCAACATGGGCTTCGATGCCCTGAACGACGCCTTCCGCGAGTTCTGGCCCGATATCGCGCATGGCATGCACTTTCCCGCATTTGTGATTCGCCGCACCGCCGATCCTACGTTTATTGATCCCATGGATCCGCTGCCAGCGCCAGCAATGCAGCCTGCAACCCAGCCATCAACGCAGCCAACATCCCAGACACCGGATTCCAATAAAACCCAGCGTCCATGAAGCGCGTGGAGTGATCGGTCAATTAAATCTCCGCCATCTCGGGCATGACGATTTGTGGGATGCACGATCTGCAAAAGCAATATAAAATCGCCTCCATGCTTCGCCTGACACGTATCAGCCAGATTCTCGTGCTCACAATGGTTGGCCTCCTGTTAGCTGCCTGCACCAAGTGGAAAGAGAAGAGCCCTGCCTGGGCCAATGCCACCGGCGCGGAGCAGTTTGAGCGCCTGTGGTGGCAGGATGTGAAAGAAAAAAACTGGGACGAGGTCGAAAAACATCTGGCGGCAACCTACGTCTACCAGACTTCGGGGAAGACACGCGACCGCGAGGCCAGCCTGGAGCACCTGAAGAACCTGGAAATTACCGAATATGAGATGGGCGACGTGGAAATTCACCCCGACGGTGATTCCGTCGTGATTACCTACACCATGGATATGAAAGGCACCTACGGCGGCCAGCCTCTGCAACTTCCTCATACCCGCATGATGTCGGTCTGGCAGCAACAGAAAAACGGATGGGCGGCCATTGCCCACGCCGATTCTTTTTCCGTGCAATAAAAACAATCATGAGATAGTACAGCGGCGAAGGATGGCCTGTAACGTACAATCAAGGCGTCTGTGAATCGTCTCCGAGATAAAAAGACTAAGCGCGCGCATAAGCCAGCGGCGGCTGCGCTCTTTCGCCGCGCGCTGCTGCGTTGGTATGACGCGCACCAGCGCAATTTACCCTGGCGCGGAGAAAAAGATCCGTACAAAATCTGGGTCTCAGAGATCATGCTGCAGCAGACTCGCGTTGCCGTCGTGCTCGACCGCTATGTGCGTTTCCTGCGGCGTTTTCCCAACGTCCGGGCGCTGGCGCAAGCACGCCTCCCCAGTGTGCTGGCAGAGTGGAGTGGGCTGGGTTACTACCGCCGTGCCCGCGCGTTGCATGCCGCCGCTGCAATTGTTGTGCGTGAGCATGGCGGAAAATTGCCGCAGTCTGCCGAGACGCTTCGCCATCTGCCGGGCATTGGCCGTTACACAGCGGCAGCCATCGCCAGCATTGCCTTTGGGCAAGCGGTCCCCGTCGTGGATGGCAACGTCGAGCGCGTGTTGCAGCGTTTTTATGGGCCAGGCTCGATTCGCAATCATGAGGATTGCTGGCGGCGCGCCGGCGAGTTGCTTCATACGGAGCGTCCTGGCGACTTCAACCAGGCCATGATGGAGCTGGGCGCAACCGTCTGCCTGCCGAAGACGCCGCTGTGTTCCGAGTGTCCGCTCGCCCGGTTGTGCCGTGGCAGAAAGCAATTCACCAGCCCACGAAAACTACGGATACCAACTTCGCCAGAATCACGCAGAAGAGTCCGCTCAGCCTATCGGGTAAGGCTGCAGCAGAACTGCGTTTACCTGGTGCAGCGGCCGGCAAGTGCCACGCTCATGCCTTCCATGTGGGAGCTGCCGCAGTACAACGGAAGAGTTGCGAAATCTGCGTCGAGCGTACGCCTGCGGCATTCCATCACCAACACGGATTTTGAGATTCTCGCCTGCCTCGAACGGGAAAAAGAAGGGGAGCAGTCCAGGCCCAAAGCAGAACAAAGCCCGGCAAAGTGGGTCAACATTCGGCGGCTCAATCGT